>QQUO01000121.1 GCA_008501575.1 Pseudomonadota bacterium | reverse complement strand
ATTGATGTCATCAAAGGCACCACATTGGAGGTTCTGCGCTATCAGTACGAAGCCTTGGAAATTACAGATTTACCAGGATTTGATGCCATTAATCAAGAACAATTAAGTCAGCTGGCGGTGGCAGAAAGTCAACGCGCTCATGTGGTGGTGTTTATGCTTAACAGCGATTTCAGTCGCTCAGAAATGGCTTTTTTTCAATCTTTACAAAAATGGCGTAAGCCAATGGTGATTGCGCTCAATAAATCTGACCGTTATCAGCCCCATGAGTTACTGCAAATTGAGCAAGCCATTGCCGCTAAAACCGACCACCGCTATCCGGTGGTAACCATTTCAAGCGGCGGCTTTGAAACCGTCATTAAAGAGCAGGCAGATGGCAGCCAAATAATCGAAAATTGTCCGCGATCACCTGACATTGCCCCCCTGGTTAAAGCCGTGCAACAGGTGGTGGCTGAAGATCGTGACAGTTTACATCGTTTTCGTGATGCCGGAATGCTGATGATGGCACAACGAAAACTGGCTGATGCCACCGCTGAACACAATAAACTGGCGGCCACACGCACCATTGAACGGCACAGTAAACGGGCCATGGTTGGGGCCATGGCTTCCATAGCACCGGGTTCTGATATCATTATACAGGGGGCCATTGGCAGTCAAATGGTCAAAGAATTGTGTCATATATACCAAGTGCCGGTAAAGCAATTGCAAATTGATGATATTTTACGGGCAGTTGGTGGTAAGCTGAAAACCTCCACGTCCATGGTGCTGGCAGTGGCCGGTAATGCCTTTAAATCATTCCCGGGATTGGGTACCGCGGCCGGCGGCTTGTTGCATGCGGTTGCTTATGGTTTAATTTTTAATGCCCTGGGTCGGGCGGTGGTGGCCACCATTGATGAAACCGGTCGCCTGGATACCGAACAAACTAAACAAATATTTGAGGACAATTTACTTGGACCTTCTGACAAAATGGCAAAAAATTTGGCACAAATGGCGCTCGCCGTCAAAGCCAAAAAATCAAGCCAAAACCACGACTAAGCCAATAGTCTCGGCTAAAACCAAAGCTGACAGCGCAAAAAAGTCGTTAAACCCTGAGCAACAGGCGGCGGATAGTTTGCGCAAGTTGCTTAACGATGCGCGTATTCCAAGTACAGTACGCAGCCAGTTGGCTGTGGAATATAAACAGCTTGAAAAGTTGATTGAGAAGTTAGAAAGCAGTGCCGTTCATATCGTGGCTTTTGGCAAAGTCAGCACCGGAAAATCATCGCTGTTAAATGCGTTATCTGGCACCGATTATTTTTCAGTAAGCCCGTTACATGGTGAAACCAAACACAGTCAGCCAATGGACTGGACAAGCCATCGAGATCAAGCCATGGTTTTAATTGACACTCCCGGCACCGATGAATTGGGTGGCGAAGAACGTGAGGAAATGGCACGCCAAGCGGCTAAATTAGCCGATGTCATGTTGTTTGTGCTGGACGGCGATGTCAGTGCTTCAGAATTACAGCAGCTGCAATCAATCAGTAATCCTCACCGGGTGGTGATTGTGGTTATTAATAAGGCCGATTTGTATCAGGCCGATGAGTTGGCACGACTGCAAGCCTCAGTTGAGCAAAAGTTAAGCGGCTTGTGCCATGCTGTGGTTACCACCAGCGCCAATCCACGACCCATACCGGTGATTAAAAAAACCATTGACGGGGAGATTCAAACCAGTGGCCGTGAACAGCCCCCCGACATTGCACAGCTTAAACAAGCCTTATGGCAATTGCTGGAAAAAGAAGGCAAAACCTTGACCGCCATTAATGCCAGTCTGTTTGCCGGTCAAATCAGTGATCATATTGCGCAAAAAATTGTCACCGTGCGTAGCCAGGCTGCCGATAAGATTATTCGCACCTATTGTATCGCCAAAGGTGTGGGAGTGGCTTTTAATCCCATTCCGGTGGCTGATCTATTGGTGGCAGCCGGAGTTGATGTGGCCATGGTCAGGCAGCTGTCACAACTCTATGGTTTGCCCATGGGGCGAACCGAAGCCGCTCGATTAACAGCCACCATAATGGCTCAGTTGGCTTTATTAATGGGGGCGGTGTGGGGTGTTAATTTATTGTCTTCGGCGCTAAAAACAGTCAGTGTTGGTCTGTCAACTTCGGTGACCGCAGTGGCTCAGGGCTCTTTGGCCTATTATGCCACATATTTGGTGGGTAAAATTGCCACCCATTATTTTAAGGCCGGTTATTCCTGGGGTGAAGACGGTCCAAAAAAAGTTGCCAAAAATATTGTTAATCAATTGGATCGAGATTCTATTTTGGTGGAAGCCAGAGATCAAATCCTGGCACTGATTAAGAATAAATCGAACAAAGCCAATGAGTAAATGATAATGGTTTTGATTTAATCGATCATTTCATGAATTTTGCACTTAAATATCTTGATAATCTCATCGCATGGCTATGAAAAAACATTAAAATCTTGTAAAATTGCGCGAGTTTATTCACAAATATTTTTGACCCAAGTGCATGGTCGTGGTGGCTGAGTGCTGTGGGTTCTATCACATTAGGGGTTAATTCAATGACTGATAATGTCAATAAAAGCCGCCGTAATTTATTAATTAGTACTTCTGCAGTCGGCGTCATCGGAGCCGGTTTTGCTGCCGTGCCTTTTATTAAATCATGGTTACCATCGGAACGGGCTAAAGCGGCCGGTAGTCCGGTTAAAACAGATATTTCCAAAATCGAACCGGGACAAATGATTAACGTTCTGTGGCGTGGCCAGCCGGTTTTCATCGTTAATCGGACCGACAAGCAAATGTCTGTATTAGATTCTTTAACTGATCGTTTAAAAGATCCGGATGATGACACCAGTATACAGCCGGATTATATTGATAACAAATACCGTGCCAAACGGAATAACCTGTTGGTGGTGATTGGTATTTGTACCCACTTAGGTTGTTCGCCAAAATATTATCCTGATTTGGTGCCGCAATCCTTTGACAGTGAATGGCAAGGTGGTTTTTATTGCCCTTGTCATAACTCTCGGTTTGATATTTCCGGTCGGGTTTATAAAGGCTCACCGGCCAGTCGTAACCTGGACATCCCCCCTTATGCATTTTTGGATGATAACATCATCGAAATTGGTACAGATGGAGGCACCGCCTGATGGGTAAAATAGCAAGTTCAAGAACAAAAAACAGCAGCGGCATTATGGATTGGTTTAACCACCGTCTGCCGGTGACACAGTTCTACAAAGACCATTTATCAGAATATTACGCACCGAAGAACTTTAATTTCTGGTACTTTTTTGGGTCCCTGGCCTTATTGGTTTTGGTTAATCAGATTGTCACCGGAATTTGGTTGACCATGCATTATAAGCCGGATGCCGCACAAGCCTTCGGCATGGTGGAATACATCATGCGTGATGTGCCATGGGGTTGGTTAATTCGGTACCTGCACACCACCGGGGCATCGGCCTTTTTTGTGGTGATATACCTGCATATGTTTAGGGGCTTGTTATATGGCTCTTATAAAAAACCCCGGGAATTAATCTGGGTGTTTGGTATGATTATTTATGTGGCACTGATGGCCGAAGCCTTTATGGGTTATGTGTTGCCATGGGGTAACATGTCTTACTGGGGTGCTAAAGTGATTACCCAATTGTTCGCCGCTGTGCCTTGGGTGGGTGACGCTCTGGTTGAGTGGGTTCGTGGTGATTATCTGATTTCCGATGCCACCTTAAATCGATTCTTTGCCCTGCATGTGGTGGCTTTGCCTTTGGTTATTTTGATATTGGTGGTGTTACATTTAGCGGCATTACACACCGTTGGTTCCAATAACCCTGAGGGCGTTGATATTAAAAAACATAAAGATGAAAATGGTGTGCCAAAAGATGGTATTCCTTTCCATCCTTACTACACCGTTAAAGATATATTTGGTGTGGGTATGTTTTTACTGATTTTCCTGTTTATTGTGTTTGTCAAACCCGATATGGGTGGTTTGTTCCTGGAGCATGATAACTATGTGCCGGCCGATCCGTCGTCAACACCCGATCACATTAAACCGGTTTGGTATTTCACACCTTTTTATGCCATGTTGCGGGCGGTACCTGATATGCAAATGGGGGCTTTGATTATGGCCTTGGCAATTGTGGTATTGTTCTTTTTACCCTGGTTGGATCGTTCACCGGTTAAATCAATTCGTTATCGACGTTGGCCTTATAAAATAATGCTCAGTTTGTTTGCCATTACCTTTGTGGTGTTGGGTTGGCTGGGTATGCAAGCGGGTAGTGAGTTACAAAAGTTGATGGCACAAATTCTGACCGGCTTTTATTTCTTCTATTTTGTTTGGTTGTTCTTTTACAGTCGTAATGAGACCTATCACGAAGTCCCTGAGAGGATAGAAAAATGATGAAAAAACTAATATTAACAGTGTTGTGTCTTATGCTTGCTTCGGTGGCTTCTGCTGCCGGTGGTGCCTATATTGGTGAGCCGGCAAACACCAATATAAAATCCCAATCTTCCTTACAAAAGGGGGCCAAGACCTATATGAACTATTGTTTGGGCTGTCACTCGATGGAATTTCAACGTTATAATCGAGTGGCTGAAGATTTGGGGCTAACCGAAGATGAAATGATGTCCTCTTTGGTTCTTACCGACGCCAAGTTTGCCGATAAAATGACCCACACCATGACCAAAGAGCAAGGTGAACAATGGTTCGGTAAAGCACCACCTGATTTAACGGTCATTGCCAAAGCCCGGGGGGTTGACTGGTTGTATAATTTCCTGATTAACTTTTACGTTGATCCCAGCCGACCCAGTGGTTGGAATAACCTGACTTTCCCAAATGCCTCAATGCCGCATGTATTGTGGGAATTACAGGGTATTCGTGAAGCAAAATTTGAAACCCACACAGATGAGGCAGGCGAAAAGCACACTGAGTTTGTTGGCTTTGAAACCATTGAAGCAGGTCAATTAAGTGAACAGGCTTATAAAGATTTAGTGCGTGATTTGGTGAACTTTTTGGACTATTCTGCAGAACCCGCACAGCTTATTCGCATGTCGTATGCGCCTTGGGTGCTGTTGTTTGTGGCTCTATTTACCTTTTTAGCTTACTTACTCAAGGTGAATTATTTCAGAGATGTCCATTAACAACTTGACCAGTTAGGTCAAGCGCATTTAACAAAAGAGCAATAATTTGCTAAAATCAAGGGTTTTTCGTGGTTCTTAGGATCGCAAAAACCCTTTTTGCATATAACAATGAAACCGTTTTCAAGTTTGAAAAATGGTCTCACCCATAAGGAGAAAGCAGGTGTCAACTATTGAACGTGGCCGATCAATTATTACAATATATTCAGAAAAAGAGGCTTTTGACTCACACAGGATTCGTTTTTTACTGGCGACCAAAAACATTAACTGTAAGATTATTTCCATTGATAAGAATAATCCGCCGGAAGACCTGGTTGCTCATAATCAGGATTTAGAGATTCCACATTTAGTGGATCGCGATATGCATGTTTTTGGTGTCCAAGTCATAACTGAATATCTGGATGAACGCTACCCCCATCCGCCCTTATTACCACCTGATCCCATGACCCGTGCACGTTTGCGTTTCGCGGTTTATCGATTAGAGCAGGGTTGGTTTTCTTATGTCAATATTATTGAGAACAATACCGGTAAGAAAAAAACAGATGCCATTAAAGCCCTGACTGAAGAGTTAACGGCTGCCGGACCTTTGTTTGCGCAGCAAGAATTCTTCTTGCATGATGACATGTCCTTGGTGGACACCAATTTAGTGCCATTTTTATGGCGTTTGGAATATTATGGTGTGGATTGGCCGGCTTTGCCCGATGATTTAAGAAAATATGCCCACCGCATGTTCAAAAGCAATGCCTTTAGAACCAGTATCACCGAAACAGAAAGAGAATATCGTTTTGACTTTTGATGACAACATGAGTCCTGTAAAGCCTTATTTAATTGAGGCGTTGTATCAGTGGATCAGTGACAACGGTTTGACTCCGCTGGTGGTGGCCGATGTTTCTGTGTCCGGTGTAAAGGTACCGCAAAGTGCCATTGAAGATGGTAAAGTTGTGTTAAATATCTCCATGACCGCCACTCAGGGGCTGGTTATGGAAGATGAGGTTATTTCATTTAGTGCGCGTTTTTCCGGACGGCCGTTTCTGGTGGTGATCCCGATGGCGGCGGTGACCGCCATATATGCCCGTGAAAACAGTCAGGGTATGATGTTTGATGTGGATCCCGATGAAACACCAGAAGCCACCGATGGTAATTCGGTAGAAAGCTCTGAGGATAACAATACAAATAAAAAGACCCATAAAAAAACCGGTCACCTGAAGTTAGTGGATTGAAATGTGGCAACAGCAAGTAACTGAAAATGAGCAAGACCTAACGACTTTATTTGGTGGGTTTGGCCAATTTATTCCTGAAAGTTGGCACCCGTATTGGCAACAAATTCAACAATTTCCCTTACTGAGCTTTGTTATTCTCACTTTATTGGGTTATGTGGTGGCCAAATTGGCTGTTCTTATATTCAGTAAAAGTTTTAACCAGCTCACTAAGTTGTCAAAAAATGAGGTGGATGATCAGCTTATCGAGATTCTTAAGCGACCGATATTTCTTACCCTATTCTTCTTGTTTTTAGGAATGGCCATAAAAACCATTGATTTAAGTGCCGGATTGGAAAAGGGCTTAATACGGTTTTTAGCTTCTATTCTGGTACTGGTGTGGATGTTTCGCGGCTTTAAAATTCTCACCTTACTGCTCAACACCCTGTCTAAACTGACCCACAAATACGAAATCATTCAACCCAAAACCATTCCTCTGTTTGATTTAGTCGGCAAACTGTTATTGATCGGTTTGGGTTCGTATATACTTTTATTGTTGTGGGGTGTTGACCCAACAGCCTGGCTGGCATCAGCCGGTGTTATCGGCATAGCCGTCGGTTTTGCCGCCAAAGACACCCTGGCCAATTTATTTTCCGGGTTTTTTATCATTGCTGATACCCCTTATAAGGTTGGCGATTATGTTAATTTAGACAGTGGCGAGCGTGGTATGGTGACCCAAGTGGGAATGCGTTCAACCCGTCTATTAACCCGTGATGACATCGAGATCACAATCCCTAATAACATCATAGGTAATGCCAAAATTGTTAATGAAACGGGCGGCCGTTGGGAAAAAAGCCGGGTTCGTATACCGGTGGGGGTGGCCTATGGTGCGGATGTGCGGCAAGTTTGTGAAGTGCTGAAAGCCTGTGCTGTGAACCACAAAGAAGTCCTTAACGATCCTGAGCCACGGGTCAGAATGCGCAGTTTTGGTGCATCTTCATTGGACTTTGAGTTATTGTGCTGGATTAATGAGCCGGTGTTACGAGGACGACTGCGACATGAATTATTTATGGATGTCTATGAAGCCTTGAATGAGGCGGGCATTGAAATACCCTTTAGCCAACATGATTTGTATATCAAGGAATTGCCAGCGACTCACAAGCCACCTGAAACGTCTGCTTAATTCAGGTTATGTCAGATGCCAATCAACGCTTAGTGCAGAATATGCAAAATGCGGTTATGCGCCGCGATTATTATCCACTGCGGGTTGCCTTAAACAAAGCCAAAAACCCACAACAAAAATCGGCTGTACTCAGCCGCATCGAGCAAGCGCACCAATATTTTAAAAAGCGACAACAACGCCGACCGACAGTTGCACTGGCAGCTGATTTGCCGGTCTCCGAACAAGCCGACACAATCAGACAAACCATCATCGCCAACCAGGTGACCATTATCGCCGGTGAAACCGGCTCCGGTAAAACCACCCAAATCCCAAAAATCTGTCTGCAAGCCGGCTTTGGTCAGTTTGGCCAAATCGCCTGTACCCAACCGCGTCGCATCGCCGCTAAATCAGTGGCCGCGCGGGTTAGTGAGGAATTGTCGGTGCCGCTGGGGCAGGCAGTCGGCTATCAGGTTCGATTTGATGAGCGTTACAGCGATGACGGTTATATCCGTTTTATGACCGACGGTATCTTACTGCAACAAACCCTGCGTGATAAATGGCTCAATGAGTACGACACCATTATTATTGATGAAGCCCATGAACGTAGTTTAAACATTGATTTTCTGTTGGGGTTTATCAAAAAACTGTTACCCAAGCGGCCGGATTTAAAAGTTATTATCACTTCAGCCACCATTGACACTGAGAAATTCAGTGCCCATTTTGATGACGCGCCGATTATTACTGTTTCCGGTCGTTCCTATCCGGTGCCCACCC
>QQUO01000264.1 GCA_008501575.1 Pseudomonadota bacterium | reverse complement strand
TGATAAAAAACATTGTTGTAGAGCCAATTATTATCACCATCTTCCTCATAGGCCGACAAACGCAAACCCACTTCGGTATTGGTTACAATGTTCCCGTAGATGCGCCAGTCACCAGCAGGACGATACTGGGGATCTCCAACCTGGCAGCCACTCCCCTGGGCACAGCGAAAATGACCGGGCTCAAAGGCATTATAGACATCATGAATGTAGTTATAACGCACAATTAAGTTAGATACGCCACCTTTAGTACCGACCGCTGAACGACCGGGAATGTCATAAATTTCATTGTATTCAACGACATTGGGTTCGCCCGCTTTTGATATCATAAAAGTGATGCCTTTACTGTTTGAAGTGCCACCCCAATAAACCGAATCAAACACCCGATTTCTGCGCACCACACTGCCTTGTGAATCCCAGATACGAACCGCATAGGAATTATCATTACCATTCGACACATGACCAAATACATTGTCTTCCAAAGTCACAAAATCCGCACCCTCAAAGAACATGGGACTGCTTTGGGTGTAATAGATTGCAATATTTTTGAGCGTGAAATAATCACCATTACCGGCCACCCGAGGTAAGCCCCGTTGTGACAATTCATAGACTTCGTTATTGGGCACTTCCCCGGCTTTGGGGTATAAATAAATATAACAGCCGGTGTTGGCTGCAAAACACTGGATGCCATTAATATCGGCTTTGGTCCAATGGTTTGGCTCAACCAAATTAACCACATGATCATGGTCACGACCACCGTCTAAATCACTCTGGTGATCGACCCGCTCATGGCCATTAAACATACCCTTGGGGTCGTTGTTTAATTGATCAGCCGGAATGCGCCAGACATTGGCATTATAGGGCTGCCAGTTGTCATTCACGGTACTGTAGGAACCCAATATTTCCACTGTTTCACCGACATGGCCCTGCAGGGTTAAATTCGGGGTGTTAATGGTGTTCAGGTTGGTTTCATCAATCAAGCGATAAACGCCGGCACGCAACGTCAGGACATCACCCGCAACAATTGTATTCAAACCGTGGGACAAGGTTTGCCACGGTTGACTGATGGTTCCGGGGTTACTGTCATCACCCTGAGGTGAGATAAAAAATTCCACGGCCATGGCCGAAAAAGACAACAGTAATAGACAAAGAACAGTGATTTTTTTCATGACATGCAACCTTTAGGTTAAAGCCTTAATGTAATTGAATTATTGCACACATCATGTGACCGTCCTCACAACTTATGATAAAAACTCAATTGCAAAAAGTCCTGTTAATAATCACCGAATTATGTGATTAATCAAATCATGGCCCGTGTGGCCGGCATGACGCCAAGTAATTGACATTCCTGGAAATGACTTGGCTTAATAAAGCAGTAACAGCTCAATGTTTTAAGTCTGATAACCGTATAACCCATTATTGGTGATGGCTTTTACCTGAATAGCGGTATTGGGTTTAAGGGCTTGGTTATGATGCATCTTGAGCCGTTGCTTGTCACCAATATCAATGGTTAAAGCATAATAACCGCCTTGATAAACGCAAGATTTAACCACCCCATTGGTCGGTTGTTCCAGCGACAGTGATAATTGGCTTTGTTTAATCGCCACCTGGGTTGCTTGGTGCGGGGTAAGTTGGTCCTCATTGACTAAGTTTAAGCAACCAATGGTGCTGTTGACACAACCTTGCTCATTCATTTCCCCGCTAATTAAATTGGCCTGATTGAGAAACTTGACGGCCACGGCTGATTTTGGTTGTTCATACAATTCCGTTGGGGTTGACCACTCCATTAACCGACCTTGCCAAATAATGCCAATGTGGTCGGCCACGGCCAAGGCTTCATCTATACTGTGGGTCACCCACAAGACGCTCACGCCTTGAGATTTGAGAATCTGTTTGACCTCATGGGCCAAATCATTTTGTAATTCACTTTCCACACTGGAAAAAGGTTCATCTAACAGAATAATACGTGGCTTTGGTGCCATCGCGCGGGCCAAGGCCACCCGCTGTCGTTGACCGCCGGATAATTGGTGTGGATAACGATGATTGAGACCCTCGAGTCGACACAAACACAATAATTCATCAATGCGTTGTTGTTTGTCGGCATGCCCTGATAAACCAAATCCGATGTTTTGGTTAACGGTCATGTGCGGAAACAGGGCCAGATTTTGAAACAACATGCCCACCTGCCTTTGTTGCGGTGGTGTCATTGTGTCTGCCGATGCCACCAGGTTTTGGTGAATATAAATTTGCCCTTGCTGAGGTTGTTCAAAACCCGCAATCAAACGTAACAAGGTGCTTTTACCACAGCCACTGGGGCCCAATAAGCAGGCAATTTCACCACCGTTGACCTGAAAACTGATGTCCTCGATAATGGCATTTTTAAGATATTGAAAAGAAACACCTTTTAAATTAAGTACGGGTTTCATAAAGATTTACCTGATTGGCGATTAAGTAATATAACGGGTAGTAAGCCCACAGCCACAATACACAAAGCCGGCAAAGCAGCTTCGGCCAAGCGTTCATCGGAAGCCAGCTCATAGGTTTTCACCGCCAGTGTATTAAAGTTAAAAGGCCGCAACACCAAAGTTGCCGGCAACTCTTTCAACAAATCTACAAACGCCAATAACAAGGCCGTTAACAAACTACCCTTTAGTAAGGGCATGTGAATGCTCGTCATTCGTTTAAAACCACTTTGACCGGCCAATACACTGACTTCATCAAAATGGTGGTTAATGCCGGCAAAGCCGGCTTGAATGGGTTGGATTGCCACCGCCATAAAACGAATACAATAAGCCATGACCAAAGCCAAAAAGCCACCACTGAGCCACAATTGTTCACGGCCCCCAAATAATTGAGTTTGCATGAAGTTGAAAATCTCATCCATCCATCCCAGAGCCAAACTTAAACCCACCGCGATGACCAGTCCGGGTATGGCATAGCCAAGACTCATGGCATGTAAAGTGGCATTCAGTTTTTTAGAACGGCTGCTGCGTTGTTGATGACCCATAAATAAGGCCAATAGCACAATTAAAACAGCACAACCACCGGCCAACATAAAAGTTTGCCAAGACACGGTTAATAAAGTTTCAAAATTAAAACCTGAGCCGGCCTGTATCGCCATCAAACCCAGCAACAACAGCGGCAAAATAAACCCTAAAAAGGCCACCGAGCCACAAAACACAACAACCACATGTGCTAACCAGCCATGCAATTGAATGCGCTTGCTACGCTGTTGTGCGGCATGCACTTCATCAAATTGCGCGGCACCCCGCAAACTTTTTTCAATCACCACCACCAGCAAAACCAGCACCATTAAAAACATCGCAATCAAAGCGGCACCCGATAAACTGTTCATTCCAAACCACGACTTTAAGATTCCGGTTGTTAAGGTGTTAACACCAAAATATTCAACAGTCCCAAAATCTGCCAGGGTTTCCATCAACACCAGCGCAAGTCCGCCAAACATGGCCGGTCGAGCCAATGGCAGTGCCACTTGACGGAAAAACCGCAAGCCACCACCACCTAATAATTGATGGGCTTCAAGGAGGCCTTTGGCTTGATTGATAAAAGCCGCACGACAAAGCAAATAGACATAGGGATACAGCACCAATGACAACACGATGATGGCACCGGATAAGGAGCGGATATTGGGAAAATAATAATCACCGTATGACCATCCAGTGACACTTCGAAGATTTGATTGTAATACCCCGGGGACATCTAATAACCAGGTGTAAGCATAAGCCACAATGTAGCCGGGCATGGCCATCGGCAACACCAATAACCAATCAAAATAGCGGCGACCGGGAAACTCACAGGAGGCGGTCAACCACGCCAACAGCACCCCGATAAATAACGACACAAAACCCACACTAATGGCCAATATCAGTGAATTTTTCAAATAAGTCGGTAACACCGTTTGCCATAAATGTGACCAGACCGGCATATCCGGAGATAACATCTGACCAATCAGGGCCACAAATGGCAAACTAAACAGCAACACCAGAACCACCAACATAATATGGGACTTGTGCCTCATCAGGGTGTTCGTGCTGTTGTTCACGTGATTTATAAGATTGTCCGGTTAACGCCAACCGGCGCGATCCATGACCTGCACCGCCGCTGTGTTTAATTCACCCAAACGATTTACATTGAGGTTATCTTTCTTAAAATTCCCCCAACGCTGTAATAAAGGATGTACCTCTGGGCCCTCGATTACAGGGTATTCGCCATTCTTTTGAGCGTACCATGCCTGTGCTTCAGGCTGTAATAAATATGTCATTAATTGTTGTGCCTGTTCGATGTTTTTTGCTGATTGGGTCATGGCAATTCCGGAAATATTGACATGGGTTCCACGGTTCCCTTGATTGGGCCAAAAGACCGAAACCTGTTGCGCGGCATGTTTTTCAGCCTGGTTAGCTGATGTTAACATGCCCAATAAATAATAGGTATTGGCCACAGCCACATCACATTGACCGGCCGCCACGGCTTTAATTTGATCACGATCACCGCCGACCGGATTACGCGCAAAATTATCAACAAAATCTCCGGCCCATTGCTCCACAGCATCGATTCCGGACGCTGCAATCATGGAAGCCACCAAAGATTGGTTGTAAATGTTATTGGAAGAACGGATGCAGACCCGCCCGTGCCAATGTTCATCTGCCAGCGCCTCATAAGTGGACAAACTATCAGGACTGACCCGATCCCTGGCATACATAATAGGACGTGCCCGTAACGACAAACCCAGCCAATGCCCCTCAGGATCTCGGTAAGCACCCGGCACCAATGAAGTCAAGGCTGTCTGTTCGATGGTCTGTGTAAGTTGCATTTGCTTGGCCCGATATAAACGGCCGGCATCCACAGTGATGAGTAGATCAGCCGGTGAGGCCCTGCCCTCTGCTTTTAGGCGTTGAATTAAGGCATCAGCTTTACCGGTGACTAAATTAACCTGAATCCCGGTATCGGCTGTAAAGCGTTTTAACAGGGGTTCTATTAACTCGGCTTTTCGGGCAGAATAAACATTCACCTGTTGCGGTGTGTCCGAACTGCAAGCTGATAACAACCCTGTCATCAAAAACGCGCCTAAACACAAATATAGAGGCCTTAACTGCATCATATATAATCTCAACTAAAAAGCGCCTATTCTATTGATAATGATTCTTACTTACAACCATTGACTGAGCAAAAGTGGTGCTTTACCACCTATTTAAGAAGCCAGAGCACGGGCGTGATGCACCTTTTGAATAAAATCGATTAAATTCAAATGCCGGTCTAAGCCCTCCAATTGCATACTGGTTTTGGTTAAACCATGAAATCGGATTGCACCGCTGACTGAACCGACCACAGCCTCTGTGGTTTCAGCACCAAACATACGCTTCAGATTCTCAATAAAGTCATCAATCTCCAATGCATCGTCTAAGGTAATTTCCAGGGCCGCCTCCATGGCCAGATAGAACAGCTCCCGCTCAACGGTGTTATCATTGTATTGCAAAAAGGCTTGCACCAAATCAAGGGCTTCTTCATAGTCCTTTAGAACCAGATAAATCAGTATTTTAAGCTCTAAAATGGTCAGTTGTCCCCAAACGGTATTTTCATCAAACTCAATACCAATCAGGGTTTTAATGTCCATGTAATTATCGAGCTGACTGTCTTCTAAACGGGTTACCAGATCATGCAGTTCCTTGTCATTTAAACGATGGATATTGAGAATATCTTCTCGGTAATCCAGTGCCATATTGGTGTTATCCCAAACCAAATCCTCCACCGGATAAATTTCCGAATAACCCGGCACCAATACCCGACATACCGGCGAGCCCAGCTCATCAAATACCGCCATATAGACTTCTAAACCCATGTCTTCGAATAATCCCAGCAGAAAATCACTTTCTGCTGCGGTGCTGTCTGCAAAATCCCATTCACAGAATTCATAATCAGACTGATTACTAAAAAAGCGCCAGGAGACAACACCGGTTGAATCAATAAAATGATCCACCGAGTTTTCCGGCTCAGTCACCGCCAGACTATTAAATGTGGGCCGTGGCATATCATCAAATCCCTGAAAACTGCGACCCTGTAATAATTCCGTCAGGGTACGTTCCAATGCCACTTCAAAACTCGGATGGGCGCCAAAACAGGCATAGGCCCCACCGGTTTTCGGATTCATCAGGGTGACATTCATCACCGGAAACCGACCGCCTAAGGACGCGTCTTTGACCACCACCGGAAAACCCTGTTCTGCCAGGGCTTCAATGCCCGCAACAATTTTCGGGTATTTCGCTAAAACTTCTTCCGGCACATCCGGCAAGGCAATTTCTTCTTGAATAATTGTCTTTTTAACTGCCCGCTCGATAATTTCCGACAGCGCCTGAACTTTGGCTTCCGCCAGGGTATTACCGGAGCTCATGCCATTACTGACATACAGATTCTCAATCAGATTAGACGGAAAATAAACCGTTTCACCGTCCGAAAGCCGCTGATAAGGAATACAGCAAATGCCGCGATCACCCCGCCCTGAATTGGTGTCAATTAAATGTGAGCCGCGCAATTCACCTTCAGGGTTATAAATCGCCAAACAATACTCATCCAGCATACCGGCCGGTAACCTGTCATCTGCTGTCAGTGGAAACCATTTCTCATCCGGATAATGGACAAACTCGCTGTTCGCAATGGCCTCACCAAAATAATAATCATTGTAGAAAAATCCACAATTCATGCGCTCCACAAACTCACCCAAGGCCGAGCACAAAGCGCTTTCCTTGGTCGAACCTTTACCATTGGTAAAACACAAGGGTGATGCTGCATCCCGTAAATGCAGTGACCAGACATTGGGCACCAAATTACGCCAGGAACCAATTTCGATTTTAATACCCAAATCAGCAATTAACGACGTTATATTGGCAATGGTCTGCTCCAGTGGCAAATCCTTGCCCTCGATAAATGTTTGTGAACCCTGATCGATATCCGCCATCAGCAAAGCCCCACTTTCGGCATCCAGATTCTCGACAATCTCAACCTGAAACTCTGGCCCGGTTTGTACCACTTTTTTCACCGTACATCGATCAATAGAACGCAAAATGCCGCGTCGATCTTTTTCAGAAATATCCTCGGGCAGCTCCACCTGAATTTTAAAAATCTGGTTATAGCGGTCTTCGGGATCAACGATATTATTCTGTGATAAACGGATATACTCCGTCGGGATATTGCGACTGTTGCAATATATCCGCACAAAATAAGCCGCACACAATGCCGACGAGGCTAAAAAATAATCAAACGGACCCGGTGCCGAACCATCGCCCTTATAACGAATTGGCTGGTCCGTAATAACCTTAAAATCATCAAACAGCGCTTCTTGTCTGAGATTATCGAGAAAATTTACTTTGATTTCCATGGCGGCCCTATTGATATAACGAAATGAAAGCACCGCATTATACCCTGTCCCGAGAAAAGGTTTGTGTTGCACTGTCTATTCACAGCTTTATGCCTGCTTTTCAAAAGTCCTTATATTAATTTGCACTCATTACGTTAAAATACCGGTTTACCTTTGGTTATAAAACCGTGGATTTTGATGCTTAAATTAGTGAGTTTGTTATGTTTATCAATGCTTATGAGTGTGAAGTCTCACGCAGAAGTGTTCGATATTTCAGTCGGCACACAATACTGGGACTATGACCTTAAAGGCAATGTGCGTACCGATATCGCCGCCGAAGGCTCAGTTAACATCAATTTTAAGGACAATAGCAATGTTGATTATTTTATTATTTTTGAGCATGCCGTTCCCTATTGGCCAAATCTCAAAATAAAACGAAATAACATCCAAAGCGATGGTTTAATGAGCGTGAGGCTGCCGGACGTTTTAAGCGGCAACATTGCTCGGGTCAATGCTGATATCAACCTATCCCATACCGATGTCGTTCTGTATTACGAATTGATGGATAGCTGGGTCAATTTGGATTTAGGCCTGAGTGCAAAATATTTTAACGGCCACAACCGTTTTAAATATGTCCTTTTAGATTACACTTTATATCGAGATGATACAAAATTCAGTGACTGGCTCCCCATGCTGTATCTGCAGACTCAATTCGAGCTGCCCTTAACCGGCTTATCTGCCAAGGCCGCCGTCGAATCCATCACTTTTGACCGCAACCGCGCCACCAACTTTGAACTGTCTCTTCAATACCAAAACAGTTTCGGTCTGGCTGCGGATATCGGTTACCGAAAGCTCGATGTTAACTTAAAAAACTACAAAAACTTCAAAAGTGATTTAAAAGCGAATGGCTATTATTTAGGCGTTAATTAC
>QQUO01000011.1 GCA_008501575.1 Pseudomonadota bacterium | reverse complement strand
CGTGTGTCACGGCGGATCGGTCTGCAATTGGATATTGTGAAGGGGCTAAGGGTCAGCCTGACAGCGATTTGGAAAAGCACCGAAAATCCTGCTCTAAGCACGGTGTTCGGGTGAATTTGGACGACTGGTTGGTCGGCCGAGATGCGGGTTTGCAACGTTACTGTACAGCGCCGAAGGGCTATGAGGAAGGCTTGAATAATCGAGCTTATCATGGTGTTTGTCAGGGGCGTGCGGGTGATGAGTTTTTGCATGCTTATGAACAAGGTCAGCAGTTGTACCGGCAACGCACTCTGGTGTCTGATTTACAGCGTGATTTTGACCAAACCAGTGATGATATTGTGGCTTTAGAGGATGAGTGGAATGATATTCGCAGCGAATTGTTGAGTGACGAACTATCCGCCGTTGAGCGTGCCGATCTGATTAACCGGTTAGAGCGTAACAAGGAACAAAGCGAAACCTTAAAAATTCAGCGCGACCGTTTGCATGATGATTTACATCGGGCTCAATTTGATTTAGATCTGTTGGAGCGTGACCAGCGTAGTTATTAGCGGTTTTTAATCAGATTAATACCGCGAATTGGTTTTGCCGGTGTCAGCTTTTGTAATAAGCCTGGTAAATGGGGTCTTTGCACAAATAAGCTGAATAAGACCAAAGCAATGGCCATGGCTTCATAACTTTCTTTGGCCGGTATATCTGCCGGTAACAGCCAGACAGCCAATAAAATCAGACTGCTGTGGGTGGTGCTTAGGAAAAGCACATGGCGTATATTGTGAGCCACCTGGCTGGCACTTAATTGCGCCATCAACGGTAAGAAACCATATAAACCGATTGCCCGGACAATAATATAAATGGCCACAGCCAACATCATATCAAACCAGTGATTTAACAAAAATCCAATCTGAAGTTTATAGATAATAAGACCGTAGATAACAAAACCAATAATAAAATGCAGATTGCGCGACAAGGCTCGCATATAGCGAATTTCGCGCGGTGATAGAAATTGGCTGTGAGCCTTGTTCATAATTAATACAGTGGTCAGCAAGGCGGTGATACCGGACACCCCAAAAAATTGCAAACTGCTGAGATAAGAAAACCAGCTGATAACGCTGAGTAGCAACAGGTTGATTCGGTAGTTTTTAATATTGGTGGTTAAGAGGCCACCGAGAACGCCCCAGATAAAACCAAAAATCACCCCGCCGAATAAAGCCCATAACCAATAGAGCCAGTACCAGGTGACACTTGGCCATATGAAATCTGCTTCGGTATCCATAGCGGTTAAGCGGGCCACAGCCAAAAACAACATCAAGGCCAGCACACCAATAACAAAGGATTCGATTTGCACCCAGCCGGAAAGCCGTGTTTTGTCCGGTTTGGCTTTATCGATTTCATTGAGCATGGACAGGGTCTTGTTGGGTGGTGACAAATCAGAAATAAATATAAGCAGTGCGGCTGCCAGCACCATCATAAGACTTGTTTCTGATTGATGATTTAATCCCCACAACATAAATAAAAAAGCGAAAGCCAAAACGATGAAAAAGTGAGGCAGTAACAGTGACATGGGTCGCCAGGGCTGGCGGCGTATAACATGTATATTAAATCGGTACGCGGCATCAGCCAGAATAACGGGTAGTAAAAAATATTCAGTTAATAGTTGTAAGTGATCATGACTTAAAGACGGTGTTGGTATAAATAAAGTAAAGCCATTGGTGAATATAAAGCCCACCAGTATAAAACACGCTGCCAAAGACAGTTGCCAGTAACGTCTAATCCAGCCGAATAACGCAATGGCCAGCAGCATAATCACCAATAATAAACAAACAAGCGCAATTGGATTGACGTTACTCATGGTTACAATCAGGTTTATTTGTGGTGGTGTGGATGGTGTTTAACTGATGTTTTAAAAAGCGCGGATAAGTGGTCCAATTCTGTGCTATTGAACGGTTTACAAGAATTAATGGCTTGACTATATGAGTCATGGATCCCCCTCCTTTTTTGGTAATTCACCGCCTATCCTGGTGAAGTCTATATGTTTAATACACCACACTTGCTAACGATTATAGCAAAAAACTTTGACACCATGAAAAAAAACAGTGGTAGGCTGAAGGGCTTTTACAGAAGAGCTAAAGCGACCCAAATATTTATGGGTCGCTTCGGTGTTTTTAAAATGCAGGACAGGTGGCTGGTGGTGGGCCACCTTCAAAACCATTGGCGAAAATCCAGTCTTCAAAGCCATTTCTGAAAATTAAATCAGTGAGCACCACACCTCTTAATGACTTGTTAATAATATTAAAGGGCAAGCTACTGCCATCTCCATGGGGAAAAGGAGTAACCGGGGTGGCAATTGCATTAAAATCGCCATAGCTTCCACCTGCAGTGACATCAATCCAGATGCCATTGCCTTCATCGGCAAATAAAGCCACCAGTTTATTTTGTTGTGAAAACATTAAACTGGTGAGTCGGCCGGTTACATTACCGACATCGGTAAATTCAGTACAGGCGGCAATCATGGTATTCGGATCAACATCAATCAACACATCCTTGTCTTGATAAGTTTGCGAGTCATAGGCATAAAAGTGACCATTACTTGGGCTCACGGCAAAATCATGAATACCTTTATCCATTATGCCACTGGATGCCAGGCAATTATCCACCGCTTGGTCATGGTTGCCGTTGGCGATAAAATCACTGACCACACAGGCCGAAAAGGCATTGGTTTGGTTGCGAAATTCATTCACAACGGCTGCACAAACAAGATCGGTGCTGTCATCCACGTCCAACCATACCGTGGGCAGATTGCCGCCTGAAGCTGCGGCTAAAGTGGCATGACTAACTTGGCCAATAACAATTTGTGGTGCTTGGTAATCAACGGACCCGGTACCTGCAGAGACATTGGCTGATGATTCGTAATTGGTGCGATAGGCGAGCAGAAAATAATCACCGGTTTCATTAAAAGTGGCGGCAGAATGAACTATTGGCACCACTTGTTCAATGTCTCCGGTGGTTACGGTTTCTAAGGGTGGTTGAATACGGCCAATTTGTTCATAGCCACCATCATTACCGATGCGATAAACGTCCACCGGATCGGCTTTCATAATGTCACCGGGTTTACCGGGTGCCGGAAATGGAAAGGTCATCTCTAAATGGCTGCCAATCCCTCGACCATCTGTCGGCATAAGACCGTACAATAATTGATCCAGCGGATTTAAGCCCAGGCCATTAATCGGATTCATAACAGCACCACATTCGGATAAAGTGCCGAAGGTTTGTTGATCAGTCAAATTGGTGCACTGACTGGTTAGTGTCATGTTACCTAAATTATCGTTGGACACGGTGTATGCCCGGTTTAAATAATCTTGAAAAGATGTTGAAACATTGGGTGCGCAATTAAGCGGGTCGCCGGCGGTGACAAACGAACTGAAACCTAATGCGGCTATCATTGATAGGCATGAATACTTTTTCATAAAAATCTCGGGGTTTTGGTACGTGAGATTACTTTAAAGGAAAATGTGATGAGCGTCACACAAAAGCTGTGTTTAAGGGCTTTTTTTTTCAAAAACCCCCGGATGGCCCTCAAAATGTGTGAGCAACTTCAAATAAAGTTAAAAAAATTGACACCTTTTGAGCTGTTTTTACAATAAGAGCTGTTGGTTCTTATTCAAAACCATGACTAAATATTACATCATCACATGGCGACATTGGCGCTGAATTGTCTGTTGTGTTACTGAACCACAAGTAATAATAAGAACCACGAATACCGACACCCATGGCCCGCCAGGTGATACTGCTCCAAATGCCCTGGTTTAATATCACATCATTATGTCCGGGACTATTTTTCCAGCCGTTTAAAGCCGCGGCAGGTGTAGCTGCCGCCACTGATTTCACGGGGTTTATCCCACATTTTCTGGGCTTGGGCGTGATCGGGTGTATAGCACATCTCGGACCAAAGGTGCGGCATATCACCGGACCAGCTGTGTAAATTACAATCACCGATAAACAAGGTGCTTTCATTGATAAACGCATCTTCGGCATGCCATTGCCCTACGGTGTTTAACACATTTGAGTAGGGCACTGCGGCTAAACTGTTATCGCCACGATAATTATTGACCAAAGCCAGTAAAGTTGATTCATCGTCACTTAAACATTGACCGGGTGTTTGGTTCGCCTGAAGTGTTGGGGCCAATGTTATTAAGATAATAAATAAGTAAAAGTATGCCATGGTGATGATTATACAAGGTATTTGCTGTCAGTTTAAACCGGGGCAATTGCTGAAGAACGTGACGTCCGTCAATGTTTCGATAACTGTTCAATTCGCTTGTCTATGCCAGTAAAATCAAGCGCCGGATGGTTTTGCTTTAATTGTTTAAGGGTTTCATGGCATTGATGCCATTGCTGATTTTCGATTTGCTGTTGTAAATCTTGCCACAATGCTTGTTCAGTTTCGCTCAGTTGTTTTGGTTTTAGGTGCTTGATTAATTCAGCGATCGTTGCAGAGGTTTGTTGAATTTGAGTGTTATCCGGTGCGTAGGATGCCGCTGTTGATGACATGCTGTCTTCTGCGAAAATTTCCGGTTCTGCCTTTAATGCAATCGGTTTTGATGTTTCTCGCTTTGCTTCTCTTGGCAATGACTGTTTTTTTTCTGCTGCAGAAGATGTCGCTATACCGACCTCATCTGGTTTGCTATTCTGGTGTTTAATGCGCGAACCGGTGACGGTGATTGGACCTTGTTCACTTTCCAGATCTTGTGGATCAAGATAATCAGACAATTCAGCAGATTCTGTGGCCTGCGCTTCATCCATGGCTTTGGGGTTGTCAGTTGCTGGCGCGGGAGATGGCATGGCATCAAGTGGTAATGACTCTTGGCGGGATAATTGCAGTTCGGGTTGTTGTAGCATTAACCATAATATGGGGACTGTTAATAATACGGATGCAGCGGCCAGCCACGGTCGCATACGACCCAGTCGTGTTGGCTTAAAGGCCTGCTCCGCATGCGCTAAAATGGCGGCATCAAGATTTTTCGGTGGTTGGGCTTTGTTGCCGCTTTGATACAGCTGATGTAAATTGGGGTCTTTGTTCTTCATAACAGCACCTGTAAGGTGTTTTTGAGCCTCTTCACCGCATAACGATAGCGGCTTTTGATGCGCTCTTTGGGTTGATGGGTGATTTCGGCGATTTGTTGCAAGGTTAAATCACCCTCGTGAAACATCAGGAAAACTTCCCGCTGATCCGGTGGCAATTCAGTGACCGCTTTATGTAGTGCTTGGGCATGACGCTTTTGTTGTAAAACCTGTTCGGGTAATTGGTAATGCCCTGTAGATTCATCATTGTGTTCAGGTATGGCGTCATCATAAGCGTGCTCAAAGCGTTTGCCTTGTTTGCGGTAATAATCGATCAATAAGCGTCGGGCGATGGTGTAGGCCCAGGTGGTAAATGTCTGCTTGGCATTAAAGTTGTCTTTATGTTGAATAATCCGAAACCACAGATCTTGAAACAGTTCATCCGTTTGTGTCTCGTTATTAATTGATTTTAAGACAAAGCGATAAAGTGGACCTTTGTGGCGTTCATAGAGAACATTAAAAGCCCGTTGGCTGTGGATGTTGTTCTGGGCGTAGATGACCATAAGCTGCGCATCTGTTTTTTGAGTGAATGTGGCCCGATTAACACGTCTTAACATAAGACCATTATACAAGGAAACATGAAAGGCAAACACAGATTGATTCATGGCTTCATATAAAATGCTTAGGTGGGCATCGATGTGCAGAGATCGATGCCCACAACAGTATTTACTTGCCCAGAGATTGCGCCAAAGACACGAGCTGAACGAATTCACCGCGATAACCGAAGGCATCCTGGCCTTTGTGTTGATTGGCCAATGACCGAATGGCGTCATAATTAAAATCTTTGAGATACGTGCCACCGCGTAACTGTTGACCAAAGGCGGCCACTGCGGCAGAAAATCCAAAAGCATCACTGACCTTGTTTAAATCTTTAATCTGATTTTTCTCAATCGGCCAGGTTAACAGTTGGCTGGAATCACTGTCGGGTTTTTTATAGCGAATTTTCAAAAAAGCCAGCTCTTTGCCATGTTGTTTTGAATTATCGGTATTTTGGTAACGTGATTCAGGTAACCAGCCTTTGTTGCCGGTCAAAACAATTTCATAAATGGCGGTGACTGTATGGCCGGCACCAATGTCGCCCGCATCAACCTTGTCATTGTCAAAATCTTCTTCATTTAACTGCCGGTTTTCATATCCGATTAAACGGTATTCGGACACGGTATTGGGATTAAATTCAATTTGAATTTTAACGTCTTTAGCAATGGTCAATAAAGTACCGTTCATTTGTTCCACCAGCACTTTATTGGCTTCTTTAATGGTGTCGATGTAAGCGTAATTACCATTACCAACATCAGCCAGTTGCTCCATCAGATGGTCGTTGTAATTGCCGGTACCAAAACCCAGGGTGGTTAAAGACACACCTTGTTCACGTTTTTTCTCCACCAATTCTTTGAGGGCTTCAAAGTTGGTGGTGCCGACATTAAAGTCACCATCGGTGGCGATTAAAATTCGATTGATACCGCCTTTAATAAAGCTCTGTTGCGCCAATTGATAGGCCAGATGAATACCGGCTGAGCCATGGGTGGAACCACCGGCGGACAGTTGATCTAATGCTGCCGCAATTTTGGCCTGGTTATTACCCGGCGTTGGTTCTAACACCGTACCGGCGGCACCGGCATAAACCGCGATGGAGACACGATCATCGGCAGTAAGTTGCCTGGATAGCAGTTTTAAAGCCGATTTTAAAAGGCCGATTTTATCAGGACTGTTCATGGAACCGGAGACATCCAATAAAAACACCAGATTGGCAGCGGGTCGGTTTTTAACCGGGACTTCATAGCCTTTTAAACCGATGTGCAATAAATGGGCATTTTTATTCCACGGAGAAGGTGCGAGTTCGATGTGCGAAGCAAAGGGTGTATTTAGATTATCCGGTGCGTCATAATCATAACTGAAATAGTTGATCAGCTCTTCGGTGCGAATGGCGTCTTCACGCGGCAATTGCCCGCTGTTTAAAAACCGACGCATATTGGCATAACTACCGGTATCGACATCGATGGAAAAAGTAGAGACCGGTTGCTTCAACACCGATTGCACGCTCATATCATCAAACTGCTTGTAGTTTTCACGGTCTTGCGGGGGAAATTGCTGCGGTGAGGGCATCGGCATACCGACACTGTCCGCTGCCATTCTGGCAGTCTGTTTAATACGGGAGCCGGTGGTTGTGATTTCACCTTGTGTATACAAGCTGTCTTGTGATTCATGTTCCTTTTTCTCAACCACAACCGGTTGGCTGGTATCGACTATCGGGGTTTTGGGTTTTGGATCCGGTGTCGGATCAGGTTGTTGCCCGGCACAGGCGGTGAGTAAAGCAAAGAATAAGATTAATAAAAGGTGTTTCATAGTGATTCTCGATTGTTAAGTACCTCTATATACGTTCGAGAAATGATTTGGGGTTATTTATTTTCCAACACCCAAATAAAATCTTACAATACTTCATTACAAACCTTTGCTAATAATGAATTCAAATACTTGAGGTTCATAAAGGGTGCTGGATAAATATTTATTCTGAAGACGGTTTAATCGACAAAACTTGTACTATTGCATTAATGGTGGCGGCGACGTATTCGGGCTGCCTTTAAGGCCCTACTTTTGGTGACCCGGGGACCCAATCGCTACCAAGTCCAATTTAGCGCGATACACCTACATCCTGTAGGCGAGTATGCGAAGCATACAAAAGCGTAGCTTTTGGTCGTGATTATTGAGAGACATACATAAATTAATCTGTACATCATTATTGAAGATGGGTCCCCGGGTCGGTGCCCGAGGACGACGCGATTGGCTACTATTTACTTGAATGGTGATGCTTCGGACTATAATTTTCACAGATGAAACGTCTGTTTCGGGCAAGGTGCTAAATATCCATTCAGGCCGTTAATGAACTTTATCTTGATTATTGTCTTCTAATTGGTCGAAGTACCATTGCGCTTTTTCCCAATTCAAATCTTGGCTCATATGCCAATTAAATTGGCGCGGATATTGATTGTACTTATTTATGTTTTTGAGGTGTTGATCGGCTATTTCAGGGTCATAGACTCGCCAGATTAAGCTTCTCGTACCATTCCACGTTTCTCTAATAAGGAAAAGCGCATTACCTCCAGCCTTAATATCCTTTTCTAATTTATCTCCAAATGGGTCAACAATCTCTCTTTCTTCTATTGAAGGCATACCATTTTCGATCAATTCCTCACCATAAATTACTACAGTTAAGTGCCAAC
>QQUO01000249.1 GCA_008501575.1 Pseudomonadota bacterium | reverse complement strand
ATTCTTAAGCCATTGAGTTAATAAAAACACCCTTTGTGTACGCAATGGTGTGCTTAATGGTGGTAATAGGGTGTCAAATTCCATTTGGGTGGCTTCAGAAAAATGTGAATAGTCTATGAGTTGCTCATATCGATTAACAAGTGTTTGTGTGTCTTGATTAAAGCTGGTTTGGGCATCTAATTTGCTGAGATATTTTTTAATACAGTTTTTCTCTTTACGCGTATTGCAACGGGAAATGTCAGTTAACTGTGAGTCATCAACTTCAAGCGATTTAAGGGACTCTTGATCATGAGTGGTGAGAAAATCTTGACCATTTGTTGAGATATTTTGATTTAATCGCTCTCGAATTTTTTTAGTGGCTGATTGATAGGGTTCATCCGGATAATAACTCATGGCAATCAGCGCCGGATAGGCATTATCGGCTTGATAGGGTTTGGCTTGAATATCTTTAATCGCCTGGACTTCAGGTAAGAGTTCTTCGTCGAATACGGAGAGGTTAACAATGACGGCGAGGACAAACAGCATGGCCATCATGCCAATCAGGATAAGTAGGGCTTTTAGTATTTTTATCATGGTGTACTCAATTTATTTAGATTTTTTTATTATGCATGGTGGATATCATAACTGCCTGAGTAAAGTATGAGCAATGTCTGAGGGCATGTTAAATGAATAAAATAAAATGCTAAACTGAGCGTTATGAATAAACCAGTTCAGTACCTATCTGCCGATTTATTGATTTGTCCGAATTCAGGAGAGGTCCGTCAGGGCAAGCAAACTATTCGCCTGAGCCCGGTGAATATGCGGGTCTTGGTGGTACTCATCAAACAGGCCGGTGAAACGGTGACGCGACAGCACTTATTTGAGCAGGTCTGGCCGAATCAGGTGATTAGTGATGATGCTTTAACCCGGGCCATTGCTGATTTACGGGCGCAGTTAAAACCACTGTCGTCGGAAACCATATTAATTAAAACCCGGCCGAAAGTCGGTTACAGCTGGCAACCACCGGTAAAACAGATTTCAGCAGAAAAGATTTTAGACCAAAGTACACCAAAGAAAAAAATAGGTCAGGCGCTATTGCGCTATGGCGGTTTGTTTGTTTTGGCGGTGGCGTTGCTTTACGGTTTTTTAAATTGGCAGCTTAAATCAGAGCCGGTGGCTTTGGTGATTTTGCCCACGGAGATGACGATAACGCATGTGGCCGTTGATGCGCTTTTAAAACAAGCGGTGTTAGCAACGAAGGGATTGAATTATTTATCAGCGCATGCCTTTAACAAGCATCAAGGCAATCCGTATCCTTATTTCAGCCATGAGTTTGGTGTTCGCTGGTTTATTGAAAGCCGTGTCGAGAATAATGAGGTAACACTACAACTGGTCGATGCCCGTACCGCGCTGGTGATTTATAGTGAGCAACATCGGGTTGATTCTGACGAAGAACTTAACACCAAAGTGACTGCGTTTATTGCTTTTCTGGCTGAACTGTAAAAGTCAAAATGGCCTCAGAAAAGCCTGTTGCCATGTGATTCATAGCAACAGGCATTCATTTTTTATGAACCCATGGTTTCTAATAACGGGTAATTGCACCCAAACCGTTGAATTTCGTTAACTCGCCTTTTGGCAGAAAAACCACATCACCACCAAAGGATAAATTGGCTTCAATCATCTCATCGTAAATATCATCAATGATGTTAGTGGCAGTGCGTTGATCCTCAGATACATAGGTAATTTGGTTGTCTTTGAGTACCGCCGGTTGGAATAAGCCTTGTTCGATAAACAACGTTCTGACACGACCGGCATGAATGGCACGCCAGATGTCATTACTGTCGCTGAGAAAGCGATTGGCGCTAACCGCCTTTTTAAGCTCTGCTTTACGCTCATTATTACGTTTAATGGTGTAATCCTTAACTATTTTCCAGGCTTCTGCGACGATATTACCGGCTTTTTCACCAATGCGTTGGCTGTTCAGATGGGTATCGAAAATTCCACGTTTGTCATCGGCCACATTTAAGTAGCGGTGATAGTTTTCATGAACGCCACAAATCAGCAGTGGCAAGGGGTTGCTGTTTCTGACTTTTTGAAACTGCTTATCCACCCGATTGAAAAACTCATCAACCAGGTTTGTCTGGTGTGAATCACTGTCATGTTCACCACTGTAGCGGGAGTGAGACAATGTGGTTTCCATGGGGAAATCATCGCCCAATTCACGAACCACATCACCGTTCATGGCTTCAATCAAACGGGCTTTTTCCTGACTTAAGACCAGGACATAATAGCTGGTTTGTAAGTGCAAGGCCCTCACTAAATCACGGGTGGCAAAGTTATCATCAATCACCACGCGGTCTTCTACCGGGATCCGTAAGCGCGTGAATTCAGCCATGTCTTCATTGACAAAAAGAATCAAACTGTCCAGGTTATGACTGTGATCGATTTCTTCAGCCAGGCGCTGCAATCGATCCATCAATTTTGTCCGGGTTTTTTTGTCAGTATCAGCGCTAAGACGTTGTTCAACGGTTTTAATGTGATTTTTAAGGCTCACTTCATCCTTGAGTGAATCAGGTCTGGTTCGGTGGCTGTTCATGATAATGGTGATGCAATGATCAGCGGTGATATTTTTTATTTTTTTTAATGTAAGATCCATATTTCACCTATTTTATTGGGGTTAAAAAATCTTTAATATTCAATAACTAACATAACATATTTGCGTAAAAATAGCCAGCTATAAAAGCACTGGAAAAGTCGTTATTGGTGGCTTCAGAGCTGATTCCAAAGGGCAGATTTTTTGATCAGAAATTCGATTGTTACAATGCTTATTGTCCCGTCAGATTAATTTGATGGTTGTGCTGTGAGGACTTGATTAAACAGTTAAAGCTAATTGCTGGTTATAACCTGGCTAATATATAATCATCAACAAACATTTTTAGGAAAGTGATGAATTATATTTTTATGCTATTAAGTATATTTGTTGTACATGCTTTAAATGCCCAGCAGCCGAATTGTGACGAATTGTTTGTAGCCGGTGAGTATGATCGTGTCGTTGAACAGTGTGAAGACAAATTAAATAAAAATGATTTTCAGCGTTTTCAATGGGCTGTTGCACAATTGTATTCGAAAGTGCAACCACAAAAATTTGAAGAAATATTCTTTATTGGGCATATGTTTTCTAAAATGGTCTATGAGTATAAAACAGGCAAAAAACTTAATTCTAATCTTGAAAAGTATTACATTAATGAAGCATTTAAAAACATTAAATCATTACAGATTACCAATCAGCCAGAAGCTCAGCTTCTCATTGCAAAAATATATTACATCAGTGAAATAATTTTACAAAAAACTGAGCAATGGAGTGATGGTTCTTCAAAAGATAATGGTGACTATCAAAAGTACTTTTTGGACAATGTCAAATCCGCAGCCGATGCCAATCCCGCAAACACCCAAGCCAACTTCTTATTGGGAAAAGAATCAATAAAATACAAGCACGTGGAAGGTGATCCAAATGGTGTATACCGAGAGATCTCAAATAAACAACTTTATCCCTATTTAGTCAAAGCGGCTGAACAAGGTCATGAGTTTGCGCAAGTGTGGGTCGATGCTGTTAATCATTGGCATGCCCATTTAGAAAAGCTCAATAATTCGGCTAAGTCGGGCAGTCCGGGTGCTTTATATCGATTAGGCATGAATACGTTGGCTGAAGTGGAAGAAGAGCCAGCGCGATATGAACAAGCCTTACCTTTTTTTGAACAAGCTTATAAAAAGGGACATCAACCTTCATTAAAAATGTTATCCATGACATACAGAAGTCTACGGATGGCTGATCAATTTGTAGAAACCTTACATGCCCTGGCCAAACGAAATGATGCAGAGGCCATGCTTAAATTGGGCGACTATTATTTTTGTCAGGGTGATAAAGACAGCGCAAGAACGTGGTATCAAAATGCCCAGAGCAACAACAACCCATTGGCTCAATATGCACTGGATGATTTAAATACTTCACATTCACCCTATGCGGGATGCGGTGAATTTTAACAATGGATAGTCACATTAAATCCAATCATCATTTTTGGGTTGGTGACTAAAGTGCTGAATTATGGCTTGTTCGTTCGTATATAAACGGTACAGTAATTTAAAATAATGAATGATGGTGAAGATTATTAATGCAGTTAAATAAATCATCAAAACAGAGGTCAATGTAAAAACAATGGATATTGGTATTTCATGCCATAAATCCACATAACTCGAGATGTCATTGCCGGTATTTTTCATAAACTTTGTAAAAAAGAGTATAAGGTAAATAATCAGAAAAGGCATTATAAGTCGCATCAACATGAGCACTAAATGAATAGGACGCCATTTTTTTGCCGCCCATAATTTTTTTCTGTGTGGCCAGGATAATTTGATGACTGGAATAAAAGATAATGTCGTAAAAATATTGATGAGGCCAATAAGAACTAAAAGCAACAGACCTATTACCCAGACTATTTTACTAATCCCCCATAACTCATGGTTAAAAAATGTAACATGGTCTTGGGCCAACCAATAAGCTGCAGGAATTAAGGTTAAGTAACCAATGATACCGAAAACAGAACCCTTGATGGCAAAGATGGATTCCTGAGTTCGAATTTTTGTTTGCTTCTCATTTTTCTCAATGAGCCGATCCAAGGCATCTTTTTTCATGGCTATTTATCTTGCTTTCAAATAATTTTTTTAAAAATTACACGGATCATTTGGGTTAACGAGAAAATAAGTAAACTAACAACTAAATATATTGTGAGAGATAATATCCGAAAGCCTCCGGATGTTGTCAAGGTATAAAAAAGTCCTGTGACAAAACTGTAGATGCCACTAAACAGAATGATGTAAGCACAGATATTCGCCATTATATCGAGGGTTTGGAGAGGTTGTTTTGTCTGTTGTTGATGATGTTTTTGATAGTCTTGGCGGTAATCGATTTGTTTTGACATATTGTTAAGAAAGTTTTATTGAAAAATAGGTTTTTTTATTTAAGCACAAAATATCATATAAGTCCGAGTAAATTTCCCCGTTTCCACCGCCACGTTATAGAATTGCTTATCCATAAAAATATATGTCTATCCACACTGTTTTGGATATGCTTTCCTGTGTTCAAAGCATTGTTATCAAGACAAAAGATTTCTTAGCGTAATCACACCGGAGTGATGTAGTGAGTGATTTTTGTTTGGGTGTAAATATAAATTAGCCGAATAAAAAGCGGAGGCCTTTTAAGGGCTCCGCTTTTTGGATTTGATAATTGTTGTTGCTTACTTTTGCAGTGCTTGCAGGGCTGCTTCGTAATTGGGTTCGTTGGTGACTTCGTCAACCACTTCGCGGTGGATAATTTTGTGATTCTCATCGAGCACGAACACGGCGCGAGCGGTGAGGCCGGCTAAGGGGCCATTACGCATTTCTAAGCCGTAGTTTTGAGCCATACTGCGGTTTTTGTAATCTGATGCCGTGACAGCGTTTTTAATGCCTTCGGCGGCACAGAAACGTTTGTAGGCAAAAGGTAAGTCCATGGAGGTGAAAACCACAGCGGTGTTGTCTAAGTCGGCGGCTTTTTGGTTAAAGGTTCTGAGTTGTTGGGCGCAAACATCGGTATCGACACTGGGTGCCACATTGAGCACCACACGCTGACCTTTAAAATTATCTAAACTGACTTCTGATAAATCGGTGCCGGTGAGTTGGAAATCCGGGGCTTTTTGGCCCACTTGGGGTTGTTCAGCATTGAGATGGATGGGATTATTTTTGAATTTGACTTGACTCATGTTGTACTCCTAATTCGATAAAGAATTATGATAACAAAAAGGGCCTGAAGAAAGCGTTAAAAATATCTTATTTAAGGGTGAATTGGTCACGATCTTTGAGAAATCCAAAACGATGGCGTTGTTGTTTTAATCGATTGTAAACTAATGTGATGGTTTTGTTGAATTTTTGATTTTTTGCCTCAATCAGTGCCTGTCCCGTAATATCATATATAACCGAACCGCCGGCATATGTATGGTCGTTACCGTCTGTACCGATGCGATTAACGCCGACCACATAGCTCATGTTTTCGATGGCACGGGCCTTGAGCAGGCTTTGCCAGGCATCTTGTCGTGGTGTCGGCCAGTTGGCGACATAAATCAACACATCGTAATCAACATCGTTGCGCGACCACACCGGAAAGCGCAGGTCATAACAAATCAATGGGCAAATGCGCCAGCCTTTGTATTCAACAATTAATCGTTTGCTGCCAGCGGTGAAGTGCTGATCTTCACCGGCGTAGCTAAAAAGATGTTTTTTATCGTAGTGTTTATAATCACCATTGGCTTCGACCCAATAGAGGCGGTTGTAGAATTGGCCTTGTGCTTTAACAATTAGACTGCCGGTAATCGCAGCTTTGACTTGTTTTGCTTGTTGTTGCATCCATTGTAGTGTTTCACCAGGTTCGGTTTCAGCATGGTCTGTAGCAGCCATGGTAAAGCCGGTGGTAAACATTTCCGGCAGAATAATGACATCAGTGACAGTTGAAATGTCCTGTATGCATTGTTCAAAATGTGCACGATTGGATTCGGGATTGTGCCAATGCAGATCTGTTTGAATCAGGGTGATGGCTAAGTCATTCATACCCTTAAGGATACACAAATTATGGGCTGTTTTCAAAATACCCTGCGTTTAAATAAAATCTCATATTGGTTATAATGATGGTCTTCCAATTTGCCGCCACATCCCTTGACACCATCCGACCAAAAGCCACAAATCGTACCACCAACTGCCCTAATGTTGCCCGGCGGTGGTGCCCGAGGTGCTTACCAGGTGGGTGTGTTAAAAGCAATTATGGAAATAATGCCAGGTGGTTTTCGTTTTCCCATTATTAACGGAACCTCGGCGGGTGCCATTAATGCCACGGTGATGGCATCGCATGCCAAGCGACAGATATATGGTGCGAAACGGTTGGAATATTTTTGGCGCAATATTCACTGTGACGATGTCTATCGCACCGATGCCCGCTGTGTATTTAAAACCATGGTGCGGGTGGTTGGGTCATTATTGTTTGGGCGTTTGGGTTTTGATCCGCCGAAATCATTGTTAGATAACACTCCGTTACAAGAATTACTTAGCCGAGAACTCAAATTATCACAAATCCAGGAAGCCATTGACACCGGTTTTCTGACCGGTTTATCGGTGACGGCTTCATCTTATGATACCGCCATGGCCAAGTGTTTTTATCAAGGCCATCAGCACATCAATCCGTGGCAACGCACGCGACGTGTGGGTATTCGGGAGCGCATTACGGTGAATCATGTCATGGCCTCCACCGCCTTGCCTTTTTTGTTTCCGGCTCAACGTATCGGTTATGAGCATTATGGTGATGGGGGATTGCGTATGACCGCACCTTTATCACCGGCAATTCATTTGGGTGCAGAACGTATTTTGGTGATTGGTACTCGAGATGAAACACCAATTGAAAAGCCCCATAAGGTGACGGAATATCCAAGTATGGGTCATCTGGGCGGTTTTATGTTGGACACCATCTTTATGGATATGTTGATGGCAGATTTATCCCGACTACAACGCATCAACCGCACACTGGATCTGATTGCTCCCGAAAAACGAGAACAGTACAGCTTACGCCCCATTAATACCTTGGTGATAAAACCCAGTCGAGATGTCCGTGAATTAACGGCTGAACATGCTGGTGAAATCCCCAGACCGGTGCGAACCTTATTGAAAATGATTGGTGGCTGGGGTAAGGATTGGCGTATGCCAAGTTATTTGTTGTTCGAGCCAACCTACACCGGCGCTTTAATCGATTTAGGCTACGCCGATGCCCACGCCCAAGCGGCTGAAATCAAAGAATTTTTATTGTAGATCACCTTCCATAAATAAGACAAAATTAAAAATTATACAAAAATTAAGGACAGTCACCTTATGTAGTCATTTTCTTACAATCCGAATCGACATTTGCTACAGATTTTATTTTTTCATTCGGTGAAAATGGAGTTTTGATAGGGAGATTATGATGACTGTCGCCAGAAAACAGCAAATTTGTGTGGATCAGACGCCTTATTACCACATTATTTCACGATGTGTGCGCCAGGCCTTTTTATGTGGTAAAGATCCCTTAACAGGAGATTCGTTTGAACACCGTCGGCAATGGCTGGTTGATCGTATAAAAAAGGTCACATCCGCCTTTGCCATTGATGTGTGCTCTTATGCCATTATGAGCAATCATTTTCATCTGGTTTTACGAATTGGTGATAATTCTCAGTGGACGGACAAACAAGTGTTGATAGCATGGTTGTCGTTGTACTCACTACCTGTACTTTGTCAACGCTATTTACAGGATGATATAA
>QQUO01000098.1 GCA_008501575.1 Pseudomonadota bacterium | reverse complement strand
ATAAAAATCACACTGTTTGTCTGCTTAATGATAATCAGTGCTGAAAAAATTGAGGCAAAATTGTCTCAGCCTGATTTTGTGTTGTATGGAACAGCCACCTGGTTTGGTGGTCCTTTGGCGGCTGAATCAGAAATTAGCTTATATCTCGACAATCAACTGCTTACGGTGACCAAGTACTCGATGGGTACTGTAGATGCTTTAAATGGTTTATATGCTTTGCGTGTGCCCATGGATAGTTTAGATCCTCGTAGTTATGGTAAAGCCAGACCCGGTGATCCAGCCAGCATTTTTATTAATGGTCACAAAGTGGCTGAAGTTCTGGTGGGTGAATATGGTTATGCAGAGCGGTTGGATATTGATCCCATGAATTTAGCCGGTGATCAAGCGGTTATAAACATTTTGCCCGGACAAGTCAGAGAAGGCGATTCGGGACAATCCAATGTCAATTTAACATTGGAATTGTCGAAGGTATCCACTGAAGTGGTCAGCGTTGACTGGACCACCTTAGATGACAGCACACAAGTGGCGGCAGAAGGGGGTGACACATGCCTGTTTGATGTGGATTATTTACAGAGTAATGGGACGGTAGAAATTGCCATTGGCGACACCACAGCTGTGATTTCAGTGCCGGTCTGTGGTGATACCCAAATCGAGCCCAGTGAAACGTTTAGTGTGGTGTTATCAAATGCCCAAAACGGTATTATTCAGTATGATCGAGCCACAGCCACGATATTGGATGATGATGGTCAACCCCAATTACGGGGCTTTGATCAAATTATCTTTGAGCCAGACAGTGGTGTGCTGAGTCATGCTTTTAATGTCAAACTGTCCCGTGCTTATGAGCAAGATGTCACCGTTAATTATGCCACTCTGGCGATTTCTGCCACACCCGGGAGCGATTTTAGCGCGGTTTCGGGGATTCTGACCATACCTGCCGGTGACCAAGAAGCGGTGATTGCTGTGGATATTTTTGCAGACACAGAAGATGAAGGCATTGAAGTGTTTACCCTGGTGTTGAGTAATCCGGTGAATGCCACTTTGGTGAATAACCCCATGACGGCATTTATTATGGATGCCAATCGTGATGAGCAGACTAAACCGGATCAAGACCGAGGGGTGGATAACAACACGATACCCGCTCTGGCCAGTCCCACAGACGTGGTCTTCGACCCCCAAGCCAAGGATGTTTATGTTGGAACCTTATACCAAAATGGCCAGATTGTTCATCTTGGTTTTAATAATGGTCGCTTGCCATTAAAACAAGTGATTAATAATCAACTTGTCGGCTTTGAATTGGCTTTGTTGAAAAAAATCCGTGACCTGAAAATGGCCGCCAGCGGTAAAACCCTGTATGTGGCAGCCAGTGGCGATCATGCCATTAATGTCTTCAGCCGCGATCCAAATAATGGTCAGCTCAGCTTACTGCAGGTCATTGAAAATGGCAGCCCAGTCGACATGGGATTGGCAGAGGTGTTTGCCATGGCACTTAGTTCCGATGGAAACTTTTTATATGCAGCGGGCAGTTTGTCCGATAGTGTTGCGGTGTTTGCCGTTGATGCAATGGATGGCAGTTTAACTTATGTTGAACATGAAACTAATCTGGTTGATGATGCCGGTGATACAGGCCCGCCGGTGACCTTTATGGATCGGCCTATTGATTTACAAGTGGCGGCAGATGGTTCGGCTGTGTATGTGGCCGCTGATTATGCGTCTGCACTGGTGGTATTTGAACGCGATGGTGTTGATGGCAGTTTATCGTTTAAAGAAAGTTTTAAATCCGGGGTCAATGGTGTTCGGAATCTGGGAGGGGCGGCGGCTCTGTGGGGCACTGCTGACAATCAGTATGTTTATGTTTTAGGGCGGGTTGATAATACAGTTGCGCGCTTTTCAGTGAATGCACCGGCACAATTAAGTTATGCCGGGGCCAGTACTCAGGCTGATGCGGATTTTATTGGTTTAGATGCCCCAACCGCCATTATCGGCAATGGTGATGACAGTCGTATTTATGCCCTTGGCTTTGATGATTCCAGCATGGTTTCATTTATTCGAGATGGCAGCAATGGGCAATTGAATTTTGCCGATATTGAACAGGATAATGTTAAAGGTGTGGAGGCCTTAGCCGGTCCCGTGGGGATGGATTTGAGTCCAGATAATCAGTGGATTCTGGTGGCGGCAGCCATTGATAATGCCATCACAGTTTTCAGAACCCATTTAAATGATTTAATTTATGATAATGGCTTTGATGATTAAATAACAAAGCCATTATTTAAGGTGCAGCAAAAAGAAAAAAGCCGATTGTTTTAACTCCAGACTTTCGGCTTTTTTCTGTCATATTTAAGGCTTTTCGCCATTCAGCGTGTAAAATATTGCTTTTGCGCATTAATCCGATATGAACGATCAACAGCCACCTGATTTAAATAAGTTACGTCAACAAATCGACCAAATTGACACCCAAATTCAAGCGCTTATTGCCGATCGTGCTGATATCGCCAATCAAGTGGCTGCCAGTAAACGTGTTGATAAAGGGGCTGTGTATTACCGACCGGAACGAGAATCTCAGGTGTTAAGAGCGGTAAAAGCGCGTAATCAAGGGCCGTTGTCTGATGAGGTGTTGGTGCGTTTATTTCGTGAAATCATGTCTGCTTGTTTGGCCCAACAAAAACCCCTTAATATTGCATTTTTAGGACCCGAAGGCACTTTTTCTGAGATGGCCACTTATCGCTATTTTGGCCATTCGGTTCTTGCCATGCCAGAAGCCAGTATTGACCAGGTGTTTACCGAAGTGGAAGCCGGGGTGGCTGATTTCGGGGTGGTGCCGGTTGAAAACTCAACAGAAGGTGCGGTTAACAACACCTTGGATATGTTTTTATCTTCACCCTTAAAAATATGCGGTGAGATTGATTTGCCGATACACCATTATTTAATGAGTAAACAACAGCGTCTGGATGAAATTAAGGTGATTTTTTCTCACCGCCAATCATTGGCACAATGCCGGGGTTGGTTGAGAAACAATGCCCCTGATATTGAAACCGTGGCGGTGTCCAGTAATGCTGAAGCCGCTCGGCGAGCTGCTTATAGTGAGCACGCCGCGGCCATCGCCGGCCAATCCACTGCGGCCATGTATGGTTTACACATTTTGCATTCAAAAATCGAAGATCAATCTGATAATGCCACCCGCTTTTTAATTATTGGCCAACAAGTGCTGGCAGCCAGTGGTGATGATAAAACCTCGTTAATGATTGCCGCCAAAGATGAACCCGGCTTGTTGTATCATATTCTCAGACCCATGAATGAGCATGGTGTCACCATGACCCGCATTGAATCAAGACCTTCTAAGCAAGGGCGTTGGGATTATGTTTTCTTTATTGATGTGGTGGGACATATTGATGATCAACCCATAGCCAATACCATGCAGGAAATTCAGCGCTTTACTCAGCATGTTAAAGTACTTGGTTCATACCCTAAATCTGTCTGACATCCGCCACTGCAGGTGAAAAGAAAATGGCTTTGCTGTATAATGGCGCTCGCTCTTTAAGAGCACGAAACAGACTTATTCAATAAGCCCAAAGTGAGCTGTTAATTTCACTTTTGGGGGACACCCAATGATTTTTCTTTGATGAAAAATCTTTCACACAATCAAGCGCAACCTTAAATAGCTGCGCCATGAGGAAACAATATGAATATTTTTGAAACCATTGATAAAACAGAACATGAAGAAGTTGTTTTTTGTCATAACAAGGACGTTGGCTTAAAAGCCATTATCGCCATACACAACACTGTTTTAGGACCCGCCTTAGGTGGTTTGCGTATGTGGCCTTATAAAACTGAACAAGAAGCGGTTAAAGATGTGTTGCGCTTATCCCGCGGCATGACCTATAAAGCCTCCGTTTCAGGATTAAATTTAGGTGGTGGAAAAGCAATTATTATTGGCGATCCAAAAACCGATAAATCAGAAGGTTTATTCCGCGCTTTTGGGCGTTTTATCAATTCATTGGGTGGTCGTTATATCACGGCTGAAGATGTCGGAATTGATGTTAATGACATGGAATATGTCTTTCAAGAAACACAAAATGTGGTGGGCGTCCATCAGGTTCATGGTGGTAGCGGTGACCCATCACCATTCACCGCTTATGGCACATACCAGGGCATTAAAGCCAGTTTAGAAAAACGCTATGGAAATCAAAATATTGGTGATTACAGCTATGCGGTGCAAGGGGTTGGTCATGTGGGTATGGAATTGGTTAAACTATTACATAAAGATGGCGCTAAAATATTTGTTACAGACATTAATGAGCAAGCGGTGCAACAGTGTGTCGATGAGATGGGCTGTGAAGCCGTGGCTTTGGATGATATTTATGACGTCGCGGCCAATGTCTATTCGCCATGCGCCTTAGGTGGCACCATTAATGACGACACCATCGACCGATTGGGTTTTGATATTGTTTGCGGTAGTGCCAATAACCAACTGGAAGAAGATCGGCATGGTGATGAATTAGAAGCCAAAGGCATTGTTTATGCCCCTGATTATGCGGTCAACGCCGGTGGTTTAATGAATGTCTCAATTGAATTAGAAGGCTATAATCGAGAACGGGCATTACGCATGACACGAAATATTTATTACAACATTAAACGCATTTTCGATATTGCTGATCGTGATGGTATTTCCACCTGGAAAGCCGCCGATCGAATGGCGGAAGAACGCATTGAAAAAATGGGGCGGGTAAAATTACCTTTTATGAGTCAAAGCCATGTACAGTTTTCCGGACGTACTAAAAACGGGAATCAATGATGGATTTTGATATCGCTGTCAGTGAAGAGCTTGAATTATTGCGCGATACAGTTCGTAAGTTCACCCTAGAAGAAATTTCGCCACGGGCGGAACAGATCGATCGAGATAACTTATTTCCGGCTGATTTATGGCGAAAAATGGGTGATTTGGGTTTATTGGGTGTGACCGTTCCGGGTGAGTATGGTGGTTCAGAGTTGGGTTATTTGGCTCATTTACTGATTATGGAAGAGATTTCTGCCGGATCAGCCTCTGTTGGCCTGTCCTACGGTGCCCATTCAAATTTATGCATCAACAACCTTTACAAACATGCCACACAGGAACAACGGCAAAAATACTTACCCAAATTATGTTCCGGTGAGTATGTGGGGGCCTTGGCCATGAGTGAGCCGGGTGCCGGTTCAGATGTGGTTGGTTCCATGAGTTGTCGTGCCGTAAAAGACGGTACATACTGGGTAGCCAATGGCAATAAAATGTGGATCACCAATGGTCCTGAGGCTGATGTCTTAATAGTGTATATGCGCACTGCCGATCAACAGGCGGGATCGAAATGTATGACGGCTTTTTTGGTGGAAAAAGGTATGCCGGGGTTTAGTACTGCGCAAAAACTGGATAAATTGGGAATGCGCGGTTCTAACACTTGTGAATTGGTGTTTGAAGATTGTCGCATTCATGAATCTCAAATATTGGGTGAGGTGAATCAAGCCACATCCATATTGATGGCTGGCCTTAATACTGAGCGATTGGTTTTATCCGGTGGTCCTCTGGGCATTATGCGTGCGGCCTTGGAAACAGCAGTACCTTATGTCAGTGAGCGTAAGCAGTTTGGTAAAGATCTGGGGCAATTTGGCTTGATGCAAGCCAAAATCGGTCGCCTATATAGCCAGTATCAAGCGGCCAAATATTTTGCCTATGGAATTGCCAAAGATTATGACGCCGGTATTGAATCCCGCTTAGATCCGGCCGCTTGTTTGTACTTTGCTTCAACCCAGGCCGTTGATGTTACTTTAGAAGCCATTCAGGTTCTTGGCGGAAATGGCTATATCAATGAATATCCGACGGGCCGATTGTTGCGAGATGCCAAGCTTTATGACATCGGTGCCGGTACCAATGAAATTCGTTTAATGCTGATCGGTCGAGAATTGTATCGCCAAGCCAAACTTAATTGAGAAAAATATGACAGAAATTAATCCCCAAGATGTGTATATTGTTAATGCCAAAAGAACACCCGTCGGCTCATTTCAAGGGTCTTTAGGCACCACCCCATCGCCACAATTAGGGGCCGCGGTGATACGTGCTGTTATAGAAGAATCAGATATTCATGCTGAAGATGTGGAAGAGGCATTAATTGGTTGTGTACTGCCAGCCGGTGTCGGCCAAGCACCGGCCAGACAGGCGGTATTGGGCGCTGACTTACCCATGAGTGTGCGCTGTACCACGGTAAATAAAGTTTGTGGTTCAGGCATGAAAACCGTGATGATGGGTCATGATGCCATTAAAGCCGGATCGGCCCAAGTGGTACTTACCGGTGGCATTGAATCGATGTCCATGGCACCTTATTTATTACCGAAAGCCCGTGGTGGTTATCGCATGGGTCATGCGCAAATGTTGGATCATATGTTTTTTGATGGCCTGCAAAATCCCTATGATGGCAATATGATGGGCCATTTTGCGGAAACTTGTGCCGATAAATATGAGTACAGCCGTGAAGCCCAGGATGATTTTTCGATTGAATCGGTTAAACGTGCCAATAAAGCCATTGAAAATGGTGCTTTTAAGGCAGAGATTGTTCCGGTAACCGTTAAACAAAGACGCGATACTGTGGTGGTTGATACTGATGAAGAGCCGGGACGCATTAATTTAGCAAAAATTAGTCAACTCAGACCTGCATTTAAACCTGATGGCGGCACCGTAACTGCCGCCAACGCCTCAAAAATATCTGACGGGGCAGCCATGACCTTATTGGCCGGGGGCGAATATGTGCAAAAAAACCAACTAAAACCGATGGCTAAAATCGTTGCTCATAGTCAGTATGCACAGGAACCCGAATGGTTTACCACGGCACCGGTGGGCGCCATAAAAAATTTGATGAATAAGATTAATTGGTCTGTAGAAGATGTTGATTTGTTTGAAATTAATGAAGCCTTTGCCGTGGTGACCATGGCGGCCATGGAGGAACTTGATATTCCCCATGAAAAGGTCAATGTTAATGGTGGTGCCACCGCATTAGGACATCCCATCGGTGCCTCAGGCAATCGAATTCTGGTGACCTTATTGCATGCTTTAAAAGCCCGCGGATTAAAACGTGGTATTGCCAGTTTGTGTATCGGTGGTGGGGAAGCCACGGCCATTGCGGTTGAGATCTGTGAATGAAAATAATAGACAGTCAAATTGATGTGCTCAGCGAGGCGTTCCTGGAGAACAATGCTTTTATGTCGTCTTTGGTGGCAGATTTAAAAGAGCAATCGGCAAAAACGGCTCAAGGCGGCTCACAACGGTCGCGAAAAAAGCACCAAGACCGCAACAAATTACTGGTGCGTGACCGCATTAATTTATTATTGGATCCGGGCAGTCCGTTTTTAGAATTATCCGCCTTGGCAGCCCATGGTATGTATGACAATGCCGCACCGGCTGCCGGTATGGTGGCTGGAATCGGTCAGGTACACGGTCAACAGGTGATGATTGTGGCCAATGATGCCACCGTTAAAGGGGGCACATATTTTCCGATAACCGTTAAAAAACATCTCCGGGCTCAGGAAATTGCACTGGAAAATCATTTGCCTTGTGTTTATCTGGTTGACTCCGGGGGTGCGTTTTTACCTTTACAGGATGAAGTGTTTCCCGATAAGGAACATTTTGGGCGTATTTTTTATAATCAGGCCCAATTATCAGCCAAAAACATCCCACAAATTGCCGTGGTCATGGGCTCATGTACCGCCGGTGGCGCTTATGTTCCCGCCATGTGTGATGAAGCCATCATTGTTAAAGAGCAAGGTACTATATTTTTAGGCGGTCCGCCATTGGTTAAAGCCGCCACCGGTGAAGAAGTGGATGCTGAATCTTTGGGTGGTGCCGAGGTACATTCAAGTGTCTCCGGAGTCACCGATCATTTTGCCGAAAACGATGAGCATGCCTTGCAAATGGCCCGCAATGTCCTGAATTTTTTAAATCGTCCCAAACATAATTGGTTAAAGCAAGATAAACCTAAACCACCTTTATACCCAAGCCATGAGTTATATGGGATTATTCCGCAGAGCACCCGCACACCCTATGATGTGCATGAAATCATCGCCCGATTGGTGGACGGTTCTGAATTTCAGGCTTTTAAAGCCAAATATGGCAGTACCTTAGTCTGTGGTTTTGCACGAATTAATGGTTATCCGGTGGGGATTGTTGCCAATAACGGCATCTTATTTTCAGAATCGGCTTTAAAAGGCGCACATTTTGTTGAATTGTGTAATCAGCGCAATATTCCCTTGGTGTTTTTACAAAACATCAGCGGTTTTATGGTGGGCCAAAAATATGAAAATGAAGGTATCGCTAAAGCCGGTGCCACAATGGTAACCGCCGTGGCTTGTGATGCCGTACCTAAATTTACCGTGGTTATCGGCGGCTCTTTTGGTGCCGGTAACTATGCCATTAATGGTCGTGCTTATGCCGGTCGCTT
>QQUO01000234.1 GCA_008501575.1 Pseudomonadota bacterium | reverse complement strand
ATTCGCCGATTATCCAAGTTTGTTGAGCAACAGCTATTACATTGCACAACGATGTAATGTTGATTTGGCCAGCAAAGATTATTATTTACCTGAATTTCCAATTCCCGATGGACAAACCATTGACAGTTATTTTGCCAGTCTTTGTCGAAGCAATTTAGCAGATTTTTTACAATCGGACCGACGTGACCCCAATTACACTGATGATGACTACAAGGAACGCCTGGAGTTAGAAATTAAAGTGATATTGGACATGGGTTTTCCGGGTTATTTTCTGATTGTTTCGGACTTTATACGATGGTCTAAAGACAATCAGATTCCAGTGGGTCCGGGGCGTGGTTCCGGGGCCGGGTCACTGGTTGCTTATATGCTGAAAATAACAGCAATTGACCCATTAAGCTATGAATTGCTGTTTGAGCGTTTCTTAAATCCTGAGCGGATTTCGATGCCTGACTTTGATGTGGATTTCTGCATGGATCGGCGTGATGAAGTGATTGCCTATGTGGCTGATAAATATGGCCATGAAAAAGTGAGCCAAATTATTACCTTTGGTGCCATGAATGCCAAAGCGGTGGTTCGTGATGCCGGCCGGGTCCTGGGATATCCGTACCCGGTCACTGATGGTATCGCTAAATTAATTCCCAATGATTTGGGCATGACTTTGAAAAAGGCGATGCAAGCGGCGCCTGATTTACTGGCCCTTTATCAGGACGATGATGAAGCCAAAGAAATTATTGATTTGTCTTATAAATTAGAGGGCTTAAAGCGTAACGTTGGAAAGCATGCCGGTGGGGTGGTGATTGCCCCAAGTGCCATCAGCGATTTTTGCCCCATCTATATTGAGCAGCAATCACAAAGTGTGGTCAGCCAATTTGATAAAGATGACGTTGAAAGCATTGGTTTGGTCAAGTTTGACTTTTTGGGTTTGCGCACCCTCACCATCATTGATTGGGCGGTGCAGGCAATTAAAACAGACACCGGTGTCCAACTTGATATTGAAAATCTGCCCCTGGATGATGCCAAAACCTATCAATTGATGCGCACTGGAAACACCACGTCAGTGTTCCAATTGGAATCACCCGGAATGCAATCCTTAATTGGTCGATTGCGTCCTGACAGTTTTGAGGACATCATTGCACTGGTGGCTTTGTATCGTCCCGGGCCATTGGATTCAGGCATGGTGGACACTTTTGTTAAGTGTAAGCATGGTTTAGAAAACGCCAATTACATGCATGAGGATCTCACCGAAATTTTAGAACCAACCTATGGGGTTATTTTGTATCAAGAGCAGGTGATGCAAATTGCTCAGGTTCTGGCTGGCTTTACTTTGGGTGGTGCCGATATTTTGCGTAAAGCCATGGGTAAGAAGATTGTTGAAGTGATGGAACAGCAAAAGCAAGTGTTCATCGATGGGGCTGTTAAGCGGGGTGTGGATGAGGCATTGGCTGCCCACATCTTTTCGCAGATAGAAACTTTTGCCGGTTATGGTTTTAATAAATCACATTCCGCGGCCTATGCGCTGGTGGCTTATCAGACGGCTTATTTAAAAGCCCACTATCCGGTGCACTTTATGGCGGCCGTGTTATCGGCTGATTTAAATAACACCGATAAAATCGCCAAACAATTATATGACGTACGGGCCATGGGTATTGAAATCAGACAACCGGATGTCAATCAGTCATTTTATCGCTTTAGAGCCATCGATGGTGCCATTCAATTTGGTTTAGGAGCCATTAAAGGTGTCGGTGAAGGGGCCATTGAAGACATTGTTACTGCCCGGGAACAGGATGGTGATTTTAAATCATTCAGTGATTTATGTGGCCGGGTCAGTTTAAATAAAGTTAATAAGCGCAGTTTAGAAGCCCTTATTAAAGCCGGGGCATTCGATCAATTACATGAGAATCGCAGCCAGTTATTGGCCGGCATGGAGCAGGTACTAAAAGCGTCAGAACAACAAAACAAAGACAAGCAATCCGGTCAATTTGATTTATTTGGTAACAGTCAAGAGAACAGCACCTACAGTGACATTCAACTGCCGCCAGCGGAAAAAGAAAGTAAATTAACACGGTTATTGGCAGAAAAGTCGGTTTTAGGCATTTTTCTCAGTGGCCATCCCATGGATGCCGCTCGAATGTGTTTGCAGCATGTTCTAAGTTTTCCGATGAGTCATTTTCATCAAATGAAAATAAACAGTGAAAAACCGCGTGATTTTCGTGTGTTGGGAATGGTCTCCGGGATACGACCGGGCTTTAACCAAAAAATGAAATTGCTGTTGAATGATGGCAGTGGTGATTTTGACTTTACCCTGTCACCACAATTATACGCAGAGTATGAAGAACACTTGTCTCAACATGAAATTGTTATGGTTTCAGGGGAAGCAGGCTTAAAAAGCTTTAAAGGCCGTAACGGCAAAGCGGACAACGAGGTTTTTGTGGTTTCGGTCAATGAATTATTAACCCTGGATCAGGCATTGGCCATGTACTGTAATCACATTTGCTTGGTGTCTTTTCAAAACAGCCATCAATTAATTGATGATCTGATGCATTTATGTGAGCAGTTTGGCCCAGGAAAAACCAAACTGTATGTTCATTATCGCAATCAGGACAAGCAAACTAATCTTGAAATAGGCGAGCAGTTTAGTGTGCGCATTAACCAGCAGTTTATTGAACAAGCTTTAGATTTACCCTCCATTCAAAAAGTACTGGCTAAAAAATGATTTATCAATCATTGCTCGGTGTCTGTTTTTGGTGGCGGTGATAGCTTAAGCCGGTGTCATCGATGATGGCTTCAAATTTCATGTTTTTGCCCAGGCGTTTCACCAAATGGTTTATGTTTAGCTGATGCTGATGGGTTTTTTTGTCACCATAATCAATGCTGATTTTGGGGTTGCTCTTTAAGGTGCCTATGGTGATTTCTTCTGTCATTTGAGCGGCAATCTTTGTTTTAAATTTTTGTGCATCATTTTCAACGGTCACATCAATCTGTGGTTGTTGACCGATGTAACTCAGATGCAAAGTAATTTTTGGCTGACTATAGCGATAGGCGTGTTGTCCTAACCACCAAGCCGTACCGGCATGTGGAATCCAAACACTGATAATATCCACCCCCAAAAAACGAATCAATAACATCACCACTGCAAACAAAAACGCGCAGAAAGAAAACACCAGCAGTAAAGCACGCAAGAGATCAGTGAAACTCAAATGGCCCGGGGTGGCATCAGAAATATAAACCCACAGCAGAACCCAGAATAAGGCCACTAAGATGAAAAAAGAAACAGACTTTCTAAACATAACTTAGCCTTTTTGATTAAAAGGATGTTGTTGAAAACGGCTTGCTGTGTGTTCATTAAAACCGGAATCCTTCGAGCTCAACCCCTGACTGTGTTGGTTAACAAGTGCCGCCAATAATTCAATATGTGCTTGGCTGTCATTCAGGGCCGGGACATAACTGAATGACTGGCCGCCGGCAGCCATAAAATAGTCCTGATTCTCAACGACAATTTCCTCCAGGGTTTCCAAACAATCTGCGGCAAATCCCGGGCAAATCACTTGTACCGCTTTAATGCCTTTTTCAGGCAAGGCTTTTAAAGTGGCGTCTGTGTAGGGTTGCAGCCAGGGTTCACGGCCAAAAATAGATTGAAAACTGACCTGATATTCATGCGCTTGTAAACCCAGACGTTCCGCCAGTAAACGTCCGGTTTTATGGCATTCGCAATGGTAAGGATCGCCCTTATGTAAATAACGCAACGGAATGCCGTGAAAAGACATCAGTAAAAACTGCTTGCCGTGTTGCTTTTGATGACTTTGCACACTTTGCGCCAGGGCTTCGATATACCTGTCGTGGTCGTGATAATGACTAATAAAACGGACATCGGGTAGCCACCGTCGCTGCTGATATACAGCAGTGACCGCATCAAATATAGAGGCTGAAGTCGATGCTGAATATTGCGGATAGAGTGGTAAAATAATCACGGAATGTGCACCTTGTTTTTGTAAATTATCCAGTCCCGATTCGATACTTGGCTGACCATAGCGCATGGCTAATTCAACCACCACCCCATCGCCCAACTGTTGTTGTAAAGCCTGATGTTGTAATTGACTGATGTGCAGCAGTGGTGAACCTGTGTTTTCTCCCAATTCGTCCCAAATGCCGGCATAGGCTTCGGCTGATTTTTTGGGTCGGATATTTAAAATAATGACATTTAGAATCAGCAACCAAAGCCAGCGAGGTCCTTGAAATTCCACCACCCTGGGATCAGATAAAAAGGTTTTTAAGTAGGACTTTAAGGCCGCTTTTGTGGGGGCTTGAGGGGTGCCTAAATTGACCAATAGAACGCCGATTTTACGTTGCTCACCATGTTGATAGTTTGGGCTTTTATATTCCATTTAAAACAGTTGATAAAAAATTATATTGTAACGTCTGCGTGCCAAAAAAACGTCAAAATTGACAAATCTTTGACGGTCATCGTTAATAATAGGCATTAACTTGTGAAACCTGAAATCGTCGCCACATTAAATGCCATGAATAAAAATATTTTTGGACTCTGGATTGTTATCGTCTTGTTATTAGCCGCTTGTCAGGAATCAACGGTCACGGATGCTAGTCAAAATACGGAATCAAACCAGCAACCAAGTGATTTTGTCATCTTGGCCTTGGGTGATTCCCTGACTGAAGGTCTGGGGGTGCCGGAAGATCATAATTATCCCGCCATATTACAGCAGCAATTACAACAACAAGGTCACAGTGATATTCGTGTGGTGAATGCCGGATTAAGCGGTGAAACCAGCACCGGATTACTTAATCGTTTAGATTGGGTGATGCAGTTACAGCCGGATTTGACCCTGTTAACAATTGGTGCCAACGACGCCATGCGTGGTTTGGATTTATCGTTGACAGAAAACAATATCCGTAACATCATAAAAACACTGCAAAAAAATAACAGTGCCGTGATTTTGTCAGGTATGGAAATATATGATAATTTAGGGCGTGAATATGTCAGTGGCTTTAAAGCCATGTATCCACGCATCGCTAAAGACTTAAAGATCGGTTTTATTCCCTTTTTTTTACAAGGTGTGGCCGGTCAGCCACAATATAATCAAGCAGATGGCATTCACCCCAACCAATTGGGCTATCAAGTGATTGTAGAAAATAATATTTTACCTGCTGTCATTAACCATTTAACGATAATAAACCATGACAAATAAACAATCTGCGGTTCTTGTGGCCGAACATTTAAGTAAATCTTTTCAAATCGAGCAAACCGGCATTTCCGTTATCAAAGATGTGTCCCTACAGGTTAAAGCCGGTGAGTTTGTCGCCATTATGGGTAAATCCGGTTCCGGTAAATCCACTTTATTGAGTTTATTGGCCGGTTTGGATTACCCGGATCAAGGCCGGGTGTGGCTCAACCAGGATGATTTAACGTTAATGGATGAGGAGCAATTGGCACTGAAACGACAGCGTGATATGGGTTTTGTGTTCCAGTCTTTTCATTTAATTCCGACTTTAACGGTGGCTGAAAACGTGGCATTTCCATTGCAGATTGCCGGTCAAACCGATGATGCTCGTGTTGCTGAGTTGTTAACTTCGGTGGATTTAAATCATCGCCGTGACAGTTTGCCCCATCAGTTATCCGGTGGCGAAAAACAACGCACGGCTTTAGCCAGGGCCCTGGTGTCAAAACCCAGTATTGTGTTTGCCGATGAACCCACCGGCAATTTAGACCAAAAAAATGCCGATCAAGTGATGGATTTGTTAATTAATTTACAACAAAGTTACGGCAGTGCGCTGGTGGTGGTTACCCATGACCAGACTGTGGCCGATCGTGCCGATCGAGTGATTACCTTGGTTGACGGGCATACAGTATGAGTGCTGTATTGAGCCGAAAGATGCTCAACCGTGCCTGGTTTGGCCAACCAGTTTATCCCTTGTTGTTTGTCTTAAGTTTATGGCTGTCGCTGGCTGCTTATTTGACCTTGGATTCACTGCAGCAATCGGTGAATGATTACATAGACCGAAATCAGTTGGCGATGGTCGGTGGTGATTTAATTCTGAGCTCTGGGCAACCATGGCCTGACGCCATTGTCCAAAAAGTGAATGAATTACCAGATTCATCAGTGGTTTATGACTACCAATTTAATGCCATGTTATATGCCAATGAGCAATCCTTATTGGTCCGCATTAAAGCCGTGACGCCACAGTATCCGCTGTATGGTGAGGCCACGGTGGCGTCTGGACAAAAGTTGTGGCAAGCCGTACAACCCGGCCAAGTGGCGGTGGAAGCGCAAGTACTCAGTGGATTAAACCTTTCGGTTGGTGATATCGTGCAACTGGGTGAAGCCTCTTTTGTTATTGCCGATGAGTTAACTGCAGAACCGGATCGACCCTTAACCGCTTTCGGTTTTGGGGCACGGGTTTTGATGCACGCTGATGACTTGCCGCAAACGAAATTGATGGGACAGCGCAGTCGGGTTGGTTATCGAATCGAAATGGCCATTGATCAATCACAACTAAATAACTGGAAAAATGAGCTGACAACACTGATTGCTCATTTGGAAATTAATATTCAAACCGCCAGTGAATCTGACACCGCTTTATCCAATGTATCGGTAAATTTCCTGGTGTTTCTCAAGTTGTTGGTGGTGGCAGTGGTGGTGCTGTCCGGTGTCGGGTTATTTAGTATTATGAAGGCCTTTATCCGCCGTCAGCAAAACAGTAATGCCATTCGCCGAGCTTTGGGCGAACAGATGCGACCGATTAAACAATCTTATTATCGCTTGTTTATGATTATGGCCTTGTTAGTCGCCGTGGTGGCTTATGGGTTGAGTGAACTGTTTTTAAGCTTGTCGGGAGGTTTTTTCAGTCAATTTTTACCGGCTGATATTGCTATTGGTATCGCCTGGCAGAGCATAATTAAAGTTACTGTTATTGCATTGGCCATGACCTGGTTGGTGAGTCACCAAAGTCTCCGTTTGTTGGCTTTGGTTAAACCGGTGGCGGTGTTGCAACAACAAAAAATCCCCAGAAGCGGTCAACTCCGTTCTTGGGGCTGGTTGTCTGCGGTGGTGCTGGGTGTTTTTGTGCTGATGGTTATTGAATTGGATTCCATCTGGCGAGCGGTTCAGGTGACTGGGGGTCTGCTTGCGGTGTTGTTGATCTTTTGGTTATTAAGTCTGCTGTTGTTAAAAGGATTGAAATGGCTGGTCAGCTATCATTGGGTAAAACACTGGCTCAGCCGTTTGGCCATTCAGAATATCTTTCGCAAAGGCAATCATTCGGTATTGTTTTTTACCACCTTATCTTTAGCCGTGATGGTGATGATGATGGTGGCTTTATTGAATCACAGCATTGACCGGCAATTGATTAGTACCTATCCTGAAGACGCCCCGAATATGTTTTTACTGGATGTGCAAACAGATCAGCATCAACAACTGAATGAGATGATTCATGATCCGGTGACTTATTATCCGGTGGTGCGTGCACGTATTAAGGACGTTAATGGCATTGCTGCCGCTGAACTTAAAGAGCAATTGGGTACCTATGATGACATTACGCGGGTCTTTAACTTGAGTTATGCGGATGAATTAATGGCCACCGAATACCTTAAAACCAGCCGTGACAAACAGCAATTATTTAGCGACTGGCAGAATGATTCGGTGGTGCCCTTATCGATTTTGGCCAGTATTGCAGATTATTTACAGGTGGATATTGGTGATGACATCACTTTTAATATACAAGGCATTAATTTGACCGGGCGCATCAGCAGCGTCAGGGCCCGTTATGAACGTGGGCCCAATCCGTTCTTTTATTTTATTTTTCCTCCCGAAGTGCTGAAAAATGCCCCGCAAATTCAATTTGCCACCACCCGAGTGGCAGAACATCGGGTGGTAAATTTACAAACCCAAATAGCGCAAACCTTTCCAGGAATTACCACCTTAGATGGCGCGGCCATTGCCCGTCAGGTGAAATCATTTGTGGGGCAATTGAGTCAATTGGTGACGCTGTTTACCGGTTTGGCGGTGGTGGCCGGTTTTATGGTGTTATTGACCTCATTATTGTCAACCTCACAAGACCGGTTACAAGATAGTGCCTATTTTCGATTGTTGGGTATGCGTACCCGCCATCTTTATGCCATCAATGTCATTGAATTATCTGTGTTGGGATTAATGGCCGGTTTGGTGGGAACTTTATTGGCCGTTGCGGTGACCTATTTTATCGTGACCCAATGGTTTAATTTACCTTTTAGTGTGCCCGTAGTTACTTTACTAATGGGTGGTTTTATACTGTGGCTGGTGTTGACCGCGATTGCATTATTTTATGGCCGTATTGTCATCGGTCGACAGGTGATGCAACGCTTTAGACAAATGGTTTAGCCTGACAACGAGGATTTCTAAGAGCAGAAAAAATGGCGATGCGGTAAAATACCCTTCTTTTGATTAATGGGACAAAGATATGGGCGCTTTTGGA
>QQUO01000049.1 GCA_008501575.1 Pseudomonadota bacterium | reverse complement strand
ACACAAGTTCAAAAAGCGGCTGAAGCCTATTTAATTGAATCAAACCGTTCATTAGGTCGATTTATTCCAACCCAGGATCCGGTACGTGCCGATTCCATCAAACGATTCTCTCAAGATGAAATCGATGCCATGGTGAAAGACTATGAAGGCCGGGAAGCGGTTGCCATGGGCGAAGACTTTGATCCTTCTTTTGATAATATTGATGCTCGCACAGAGAAACGCCAACTTGAACAAGGTACCCCAGTGGTGTTATTACCAAAGAAAACCCGTGGTGAATCAGTGGTTATGCGGGTGCGCCTTGATATAGGCCATTTAGACGCATTACGTGATCAAAAAGTGGTGGGGCAATTAACAGCCGGATTACTGATGCGTGGTACTGAAAATTATAGTCGCCAAGCGTTAAAGACCGCGTTTGATGAATTAAAAGCCACGGTCAGTGTATACGGCGGAGCCACGGGTACCACGGCGCGTGTGACCACAACTAAAGAGAATTTGCCCAAAGTCATTGAGCTGTTAGAAGAAGTGTTCCGCAAGCCGGTGTTTGATGAAGAGGAACTGCAAATATTAAAACGCGAACAAATCGTCAGTTTAGAACAACAAAAGCAACAACCAAACTCACAAGTCTTTAGAACCTTGGGCCGTCATGTCTTTCCTTATGAGCCGTCTCATCCCAAATATCAAATGCCAATTGATGATGAGATTGCCGCCATAGAAGCAGTCACTTCTGATGAATTAAAAGCCTTCCACGCAGAAAATTATGGTGCGCAGGCCGGTGAAATTGTGGTGGTCGGTGACTTTGATGAAGCCACTGTGATGGCCGCACTCAATGATGTCTTTGGCAACTGGCACAGTAAAAACAGCTATGAACGCATTGAAAGTCAATATGTCGAAGTAGAAAGCATCAATCAATTTATTGATACGCCGGATAAAGCCGGTGCCGCTTTCGGCGTCATGATGGCATTACCGATGAGTGATGAGCACGAGGATTATGCGGCCATGCTGATGGCCAATCAAATGTTCGGCGGTGGTTTTATCAGTAGCCGATTGGCCAATCGCTTACGCCAACAAGATGGCTTAAGTTATGGAGCCGGTTCCAGTTTTAATGCCGGTAGCTTTGATCCCGTGGCAACTTTTGTGGCCTATGCCATCTGTGCCCCTGAGAACCTGCCAAAAGTTGAACAAGGCTTTAATGAAGAGTTACAAAAAGTCCTTGACGAAGGTTTTACCGCTGAAGAACTGGTGGATGCTAAAAAAGCGGTATTACAAAATAATGTATTGGATCGTGCCAAAGATGCCCGCCTGGCCGGAACCTTACAAAGTAATATCGACTTAGAGCGCAGCATGCAATGGCAAAAAAATCTGGAGCAGAAAATAGTTGATTTAACCGTGGCTGAGGTTAATGCCGCTTTTAAAAAACACATTGTTCCTGAGAAATTGTCGATTGTAAAAGCCGGTGACACAAGTAAAATAGAATAACCCTTTCGGGTTGAGTGGTTAACATAAAGCCCGGTATTGCATCGGGCTTTTTTACGAGGAAATAACATGAAAAAATTATTCACTTTGTGCCTGATGATGCTGTCAACAATAATGATTGCTCAAACCAATCAATATGATGATGACTTTATTAATCAGGTTAAACAGTTACGTGACCAGGCTTTAACCAATGATTTGGCCTATGACATCACTGAATCCTTAACCACTGAGGTCGGTGCGCGCTTAGCCGGTACTCCCGGTGATGCCAAAGCAGTGGCCTGGGCGCAAGAGAAATTTAAAGCCCTGGGTTTTGATCGCATCAGTACTGAGCCGGTGACCTTTAAGCGCTGGACCCGTGGTCAAGAAACCGCAGTAATTCTCAGTCCTTATCAACATCAATTGGCCATTACCGCTTTAGGTCGGACGCTTCCGACACCGGCTGATGGCATCAGCGGTGAGGTGGTTCATTTTGCCACCCTGGCAGATTTACAAGCCGCTGATAAATCTGAAGTGTCCGGAAAAATCACCTTTATCAGTGAGCGCATGGAGCGTCATAAAGATGGCTCTGGCTATGGTAAAGCGGTTGGTGCCCGTGGCTTAACGGCACAAGTAACCGCTGAAAAAGGTGGTATTGCGGCCATTATTCGCTCCATCGGTACCGATAATAACCGCACGCCGCATACCGGCGCGGCCAAATATGATGATAATATTCCATCGGTACCGGCCGGTGCGATATCCAATCCGGATGCTGATTTATTGCTTAATGTGTTAAAACGAAACAAGCCGGTATTCGTAAAGGTGACGTTAACTTCCCATTGGGATGGTGACTACACATCACAAAATGTCATTGGTGATATGTTGGGTTCTGAAAAGCCGGAGGAATATATTGTTATTGGCTGTCATTTAGATTCGTGGGATCTTGGCACCGGTGCCATTGATGATGCCTCCGGTTGTGGTATCACAATGGCCGCGGCCAAACTTATCAAGGAACATTTAGGTTCGTTAAAAAGAACCATTCGGGTGGTGTTGTGGGCCAATGAGGAATACGGAATTTCCGGGGCTTTGGCTTACCATGAAGCCCATAAAAACGAACTCAAGCAACATATTTTGGGTGGTGAATCTGATTTTGGTGCCGGTGAAATATATGCTTTGGGAACACGTGTCGCTGAAGATGCCTTGCCGACAATAGAAACCATGATGACATTATTGAAACCATTGGGTATTGATTATATTGGTAATCAGGGCAGCTCCGGTGCTGACCTTATTCCCATGCGTAAGGCCGGAATGGCGGTGTTTGGTTTAAGACAGGATGGTACAGATTATTTTGATTATCATCACACCGCAAACGACACCCTGGATAAGGTCGACCCCAAAGCCCTGGCGCAAAATGTCGCTGCCTGGATTGTGGTTACGGCATTAGCTGCTGAAGCCGAACATGATTTTGGTTTTGATTTAACGGATTAAATCCTTATCAACTCGATAATAGAAAAGCCCGCAGATTGCGGGCTTTTTTTATTGGGCGTTTTACGGCTTAAACAAAATTCAATCAATTATTATATGACTGACCTTGATTTTCTGCGTATCCCAATTCCTGCCATCAAACTGATGAGCACCAAGATGGTAAAGTAATTCAAACCAGGCACAGGTTGTATCGGTGCGTTGACTGTACCTCCATTGCCGGTATTATCTTGGTTATTGGCGGTGACCGGATCGGTTTCATTCGCCGAGACCGCCGCGGCATTATCAAAGTTACCGGCACCATTGATGGATGCCGTAACCGTAATGATTTCACTGCCGCCATTAATCATCGACGGAATGGTACATGGCAAAGCTGAACAGTTAACTGAATTCACTGAAGTAATGGTTAAATTACTCGGTGTGTCTGTGATTACCACATTATTAGCAGTATCTGGGCCGTTATTGCTTATCACTAAAGTGTACTGGATACTCTGGTTCGGGCTAAATGGGCCAGACGTATCTAAAGTTTTGGTGATGGCCATATCGGCGCTGGTCCCGGCGGTACCACCATTGCCGGTGTTATCGATGTTGTTACCGGTATTGGGATCGATCTCATTGGCCGAAACGGTTGCGGCATTATCAAATGCACCGGTGGCATCGATGGTTGCAGATAGTGCAATCACTTCTGAAGCACCGTTTATCAGCGATGGTATGGTGCATGGGAATGATGAACAGTTGGTCGAGCTCACCGAAGTGATGGTCAGGTTGGTGGGTGTATCTGTAACCTGAACATTGTTGGCGGTATCCGGACCATTGTTGGTGACGGTGATGCTGTAAGTCACAGTATCACCTGCGACATACGGTCCGGTGCTGGTTAAATTCTTAACCACCTGCATATCGGCAGAAGCCCCGGCGGTACCACCATTGCCGGTGTTATCGGTGTTGTTACCGGTATTGGGATCGGTCTCATTGGCGGAAACGGTTGCGGCATTATCAAATGCACCACTGCTGTTAATGGTGGCCGTAACCGCAATAATCTCGCTACCACCATTGTTTAAGGATGGAATGGTACAAGGGAACGCCGAACAGTTACTTGAACTGACGGTGTTAATGGTCAGGTTCGTGGGTGAATCCGTGACTTGGACATTGTTGGCGGTATCAGGTCCGTTGTTGGAAACCACCAAAGTATATTGAATGCTCTGACCATTGCTGTAAGGGCCTGCCGTGTCTAAGGTTTTGGTGATTGCGACATCGGCAGAAGCCCCGGCGGTACCACCATTGCCGGTGTTATCGGTGTTGTTTGTCAGATCTGGATCAGGCTGATCCGCCACCACAGTTGTGCTGTTATCAAAGGCACCTGTGGAATTAATGGTGGCAGAAACCGAAATCACTTCTGATGCACCATTAAGTAAAGTGGGAATTGTGCATGGGAAAGCTGAACAATTACTTGAACTGACCGAGATTATGCTTAAGTTACTTGGTGTGTCAGTTACTTGTACATTGGTTGCGCTGTCCAGGCCATTATTGGTCACAGTAATGCTGTATGTGACTGTGCTACCAGCAATATAGGGGCCGCTGCTGGTGAGGCTCTTGTCAACCTGAACATCGGCTCCGGCGACACAAATAGGCAGATTTGTTACAGGGCTGGTGATTTCATTGGGTTGGCCGTCGGCTCCCATTGTTGCTCCATTAGGCATAAATTCAGTAACCGCGGTTGAATTTGATAGTCCATTACCTCCACCCGTTGCAGATGTTGTGACTGCGCCCCCGGATATGGAGATGACACCGCCACCGCCACCGCCACCAGGGCCTTCATTTTCATTTCCAATCGTTAATTGGTCACCACCAAAACCACCGTCTGCATTTATTGTAACGCTGGACATGGTGTTGGCTGAAATTAGCACAGTACCACCGGCTCCACCACCACCCGGGGCATCATTATTACCACCACCTTGGGTGTTCTCACCATTGGCGCCATTGGCTAAAATGGTGCCGCCACCACTGATGGTATCGGCGACAATATATATGAGACCGCCACCGGCTCCACCGGCTCCGGCTTGGCTATTGTTACCGTCACCGGCTCCGCCACCACCACCAAAGAATAGACGTCCGACATCATCAAAAGGAACCGGTCGGCCACCTAAGCCACCAAGTTCTCTTCTGTTGTTACCACTCCATAAGGCATCACCGGGTGGTACGGTTAAGGCATCTTGGTTATTTCTACCGTAGGTGTAACCACCACGTCCGCCACCGGAGGAGGCGGTGGCAGAATTTAAAGTGCCGTCGATATCCCAAGCTTGATTCCAGTTGCTGCCACTGAGATCAGGATTGCCCTGACCTAACCAGGCAACACCGTTGTTACCGTTGGCTCCGCCGCCGCCGCCGCCATTATGGCTGTTACCACCGCCACCACCATTTGCGGGCGCACCACGACCGTAGCGGCCGCCATAGCTGTCATACTCAGTCTGAAAACCTAAAATGCTTTCTCCTTTTTCAGCCCCGTCAGCCTCACCCGGATAGAAATAATCTGGTCGAAATTCTGAAGAGGCAGCTGATGAGTTATCTATCACACCCCCACGAAATCCAAAACCACTCACATCCAACGAACCATTAACAATTAAATTTCCGGCCACGTCCATGGCAAGCACGCCGCCCACTAAACCATTCCAGGGTGTTGCCGTGACTGTAACTCCGGCATTAATCGTCAGATTATTAAACTGTGGAATACGGATAACCTGGGTATTGCTGGCATCAAATGAGTAAATTAATTGATTAGAGAAGCACAAATTGCCCTGTTCGGCCACCACAATATCATTACCACTCACGCTTAAGACTTCATGAATTTCATAGCGTCCGGCATTGCCTAAAGTAAAGGCACCATAGGCGGCTGAATTATCATTTGCAACACTGTAGTTTGCGCCCTGTGCCTGATAAAGCATAATGCGATCACCGGGTGACAGATTGGCATTACTATAAATCCCCTGGCTGTCATTAAGATTATTGATGTTATTAACGGTAACAACTATATTGGCGGCATTAACAATATTGGTTACTTGAGCGTATTCATTAATGGTAGTGTTTGTTGAAATGGTTACATCACCATCTAATCCGGGGGCGGCTTGTAATAAACCACAGGCACACAAAAGCGCAATGACAGTCAGATTGTATTTCATTGGTATTTCTCGGGGTTGGGGGTATTAATTAACTGTTAATATAACAAAACTGTGACGTAATTCACATAAAAAAATACACCCTGATAAATATTAAATGCTTTTTGCAAACCAAAAACTAAAAAATATTTAACAAATAAACAGCGTTTTATTGGGCGCAATATTCTATTAAGTTATTGATCCATAAAATTAAAATCAATATAAAATCCTGTGGCAAGACAACCGGCTAATGTAGAGGACTATATGAATGCCATTATTTTCATAATTATATAAACTGACAAATTATGTCAGCTTCAACCACTAAAAACAGTGGTTGTCATTTTGTTCAAGTCTAATCGGCTCGCTGAATCAATCCTTTCACATGCTTTGTTAAGAACGTGACTTTTGACCGATGCGATTAAAAGGAGTAGCGATTAAGATGATTCTTTTTAAAAAATAGAGTGTTCAATGAATCAGCAAATACCAATTGCAAAAGTTATCGTCGGCGTGGTGGCCATTGCCATTATTTTAGTTGCTTCACGTTTTTGGGTCAGTGTTCCGGCGGGGCATGTGGCCGCCGCGACATTGTTTGGCGAAGTTCAGAAGGAAACTTATGATGAGGGTTTAAATATTCCGGTGAACCCTTTATTGAAGTTTCATGAGTTTGATATGCGCGAAAAAACCCACTTTGAATCAGCTCAAGTACCTTCCCAGGATCAATTGCAAACCCAAATTGAAGTTTCTGTGCAATACCGTTTAAATGGTAATATGGCGAATGTTATTCTGAAGGAAACGGGCACCATAGATACCATGATTGAGGTCCAACTAAAACCTAAATTACGATCTTTATTACGTGAACAAGGTAAATCGATTAAACGGGCTGAGGATTTCTTTTTAGAAGAAACTCAAGAGCAGTTACAGAACGACTTAACCGCCGGTATGGCTGAATATTTAGCACCTAAGGGCATTCAAGTTTCTGCTGTTTTGATTCGCGACATTTCCCTGCCGCCGTTTATTACTAAAGCCATTGAAGCTAAAAAAGAACGTGAGCAAGAAGTTGAAAAACAAAAAGCAGAATTGGAACGCTATAAAACTGAGCAGCAACAATTAATCGCCGCGGCCGAAGCACAGCGACAAGCCGCTGAAGAAGAGGCCACCAAGCGTCGATTATTGGCCGATGCCCAAGCCTATGAAATCGAAAAAATTAATACCGCCATCGGCAACAACCCGAATTATGTAAAGTTACAAGCTTTGGAGGCCCTGAAAAGTATTTCTAAAGATCCGGCCAGTAAAATCTATTTTATTGACAGTAATTCACCCCAGCCGTTACCGCTGATGCATTTATCCGATGATAAATAAAACCAGGGAATCGGTCACCATGAAACCCTTAGAGCAGGCTTACTTGCGCATTATTCGATGGATTGGATTGGGGTTGTGTTTGCTCATCACCACTGTACTGAGCATTGTACTGGGCGTGCTGTTGTCGGTTCCTTGGTATTTTATGGTGATGGCATGGGGTCTTGTTCTGACCGTGCTGTTGTTATTGTTAAACACCTATTTAAGGCATTGGTATCAGAAATACAGTTATCAATTAGATACAGAGCGCTTAGCCATTATGCGGGGTGTGTTTTGGCGACACCACATCAGTATTCCGGTGAGCCGGGTACAGCATGTGGATGTTAACAGTGGACCACTGGATCGACGTTATGATTTGGCAAAACTGGTGGTGAATACCGCCGGTACCCATTATGCCCAGACCAGCTTGCCGGGTTTATCGCTTACAGAAGCCCATGCATTAAGAGATCAATTACTGCATGCACAACAAGGTGATACGGTTTGAGTCAATCTGATTTTGAACAAGCTGACGAAAATAAATCAGACTTTAACAAGCCTGATCTGAAAAAGTCCGATTTAAAAACCAAAGGCCATCGCTTGGCACGGGTGTCACCGGTGTTTTTATTTATTGAGGTGGCGAAAAAAAGCATTTTCCCATTGGTGGCCACTTATTTGGGAACCAGTGGCGGTCTTCAGGATCGGATTTTTATCGGGATTGCGGTGTTCTTTTCGCTGTTCAGTATCGTTCAGTATTGGTTTTTTCATTACTGGTTAGAAGCCGATCGCTTGGTGGTCAAATCGGGTATATTATTTAAATCATTACGCCAGGTGCCTTATGAACGTATTCAAAATATCACCACAGAACGGGGTTTATTACACCGTCTGTTCAATGTCACAACTTTACAGTTAGAATCTGCCTCAGGGCAAAAACCCGAAGCGCTCATTCGTGTTATCACCACCGAGCAAGCCCGCTATGTACATCAATTCATTGCTGATAAAAGCAGCCATGTGGATCCACTCGAAGATGATGGGGATGCACAAGAAACTCCGCACAGCCGAGAACAAAGTGCTTTGTTTTATATGCCACCCAAACAAGTGTTGCGACGTGGATTAATCAGCCTTAAAGCACTGCT
>QQUO01000069.1 GCA_008501575.1 Pseudomonadota bacterium | reverse complement strand
ATGATTGTCCATTATCCCCACAATGCCACACATACGTTGTTAAGCTCCGATTATTGTTTGTCAGGTTGCGCTGATTGATTCGGGTTTTGCTGTTCAGTCGACTGTTTCGGTTCTGCTGTCGGCAGCGGTAATCCCGGCTGTAAGGACTGCTTTAAGGTGTCATCCTGCATAAATGAAAAATAAGCACCAATATCTTCTGGCATTCGGGCTTTTACCCAGTCTGCCAATTGCGAAAAATGCGGCTGCAAGGTGGATTGTTGCCACCACGGATCTTTAGACAAGGGTGTGGCTTGTAAAAACAACACCATGGCAGTGACGGCAACTGCACCACGTAACAGACCAAAAAACATTCCAAAAAATCGATCGGTACCGGTCAATCCGGTGCCGGCAATAATTTTACCCAATAAAAAATTGATTAGACCACCCACAATTAAGGCCAATAAAAATAAAGCCACAAAAGCGATGAGATGTCTGGCAGAGGGTAATTCAATATAGGCTTGTAACCAATCGGCACCAACATCCACATAATGCCATGCCAACCAAAAAGCCGCCACCCAGATAATGAGTGACATGACTTCACGAATTAATCCACGAAACAAACTGACCACCACGGAGACCAGAAGGATGGCTAATATGGTGAAGTCAAACCAATTCATAATGACCTTTAGATAAAACCCGGTTGCTGCAAATAAGCGCTGAAATTCCACCAATCACCGGCATTAGGCACCATGAGGCGAGGCAGGAAACGCAGTCTAATAAACGGCTTATTGGTATTTTATTCTGTGGCTTTTTATCTTCGGCAACCTGCCACTGAAACAAAACGAACCCGTTATCAGCATCAACTGTAAAGCCCTTAGGTGATTTTATTCGATGTTCTCCTGCGTCCCAACTCTTCATAACGAACCTAAAATGGTCCAGAAACTTTTTGCTAACGCAGCGTGGTGGAATTTTAGACTGCCTTGCAAAGGCCCTGCTTTTGGTTTTAACTCGATTCATGATTTATACAATGGTCTCATATTTAATCAACCAAATGTGCCAATTCATGGGTTTTAACCAATCCATTTAATTTAAGTTTATCGGTGATTTGTTGTTTAACCTGCGATGCCTGGTCACGATCAATAAACGGCCCAACCCGTAACCGATAGCGCGACTCACCCTGGTTATTTTTGATTTGATCTACAAAGGCCGTAAAACCGGCCAGTTTTAACTTATTACGCAAATCAAGGGCATTGTTCTTGGCCGCAAAACTGCCCAATTGAACCACCCAGCCCAACTGCCCGCGATCAGCGCTGGCTTTAATTTCAGCCTCACTGACAGTGATTATTTTCGGGGTACCTATGTTGAGTTTTAGTTTATTTACCGCTGCCACATAATCTTCAGCACGGTCCTTGTCCTGGTATAAAGAATCAGACCAGACCCGATACAAGGCTTTGTCAGGGGCCAATTCAACCAAAGAACCAATACCCTGTTGGGCCAATTTGTTTTTCACTTGTTGCGCATTGGCAGCTTGGGAAAAACTACCCAGCTTCACCCGGAATATATTTTGTTCATCAGCTGCCACACTTTGTTCGGATTTAACGGTGGTACTATTGGCAGAAGTTTGGTCGGCTTGCTGACTGTGGTCCACTTGTTTTTCCTCCACCAGACTGCTGTCAGCTGATGTGTTTGTTTGTTCGGTCTGTGCCACTGTCACAGTATTATCTTGATTATCTTGTTCCTGGGGAATGTCGCGAGTGGCCACTGTCTCAGAGGTTTCTATTAAACCGTTACCACTTAAATTATTATGAGAAACAATGCCATCATCAGCCAAACTTAATTCAGATTCAGGTACCTTGACTTCAGTCGGTTCATTACTTTGCTGTTCCTCATCCAGTGAAAAGGTTTTTACAGTTAACTGATGGCTACCGGATTCAGGAATGACAATATCTATTTTTTTATCAGCGGATTTATCCACTTCATTGTCAAACAGCATGGGAATAAAAATAACCGCCAAAGCAATAATGACCGATGCCCCAATTAAACGTTGTTTAAGTTCTTGATCCATAGTTTATGTACCTAATTGTTGCTGCAGAAATAATACCACATCTTGGTAAGACAATTGTTGTTGCGGAAGATTTCGATCTTGCATGGCTTTCACGGAAATTAAATGCTTTTCCATTTCATCAGGCCCAAAAATAAGGGTAAAACGGGCCCCGGCTTTATCGGCTTTTTTAAATTGAGATTTAAAAGAGGCGGTACCCAAATGCATCATTAATGTTAGTTTCGGTAAATCACTGCGCAATTGTTCACATATGGCCATAACTTTATCCACCGGCAACTGTTTATCCCAAACAACATAGACATCCGTTAGCGCCTCCGGTTGCCACAATTGTTTATCTATAATTAATTCAACCAATCGATCAATTCCCATGGCAAAACCGGTAGCGGGTGTCGGTTTTCCGCCTTGCATTTCCACCAGGGCATCATAACGACCACCGGCACACAAAGTTCCTTGTGCCCCCAATTCATCAGTAATCCACTCAAACACATTATGCGAATAATAATCCAAACCACGTACCAGACGGGGATTAATCTCATAAGCCACCCCACAGCTATCCAAGATGGTGCACAATTGTTTAAAGTGATTTTGTGATTCTTGGTTCAGGTGCTGTTGAATGGTGGGGGCTTGCTGAATAACCGCTTTCATGGCCGGATTTTTTGAGTCCAATAACCGCATTGGATTGGTGTACAAGCGGTTCTTGGCTTCAGCATCCAGGACATCGCTGTGCTGTTCAAAGTAATCAATCAACACCCGGCGATAGGCAGCACGGCAATCCTGGCTGCCTAAACTGTTAATTTCTAAACGGACATTTTCAATCCCCAGCAGTTGCCACATGCGGTGGGTCATCAGCAGTAATTCAGCATCGGCATCGGCATCAGGGTATCCAAAAACCTCCACACCAATTTGGTTAAATTGGCGGTTACGTCCTTTTTGTGGCTTTTCATAACGAAACATCGGTCCTGAGTACCACAGTTTTTGCGGTTCATTAAAAATCAAGCCATTTTCCAAAACCGCACGCACTGTCGATGCCGTGCCTTCGGGTCGTAAACTAATGGAGACATTCTTGCGATCACTAAAGGTAAACATTTCTTTCTCAACCACGTCAGTAACTTCACCAATGGCCGAATGAAATAAAGCGGTTTTTTCCAGAAGCGGAAAACGAATTTCTTGATAACCATATTGCTGGAGCAATCCGGTCACAATGGCTTCTAATTTTTGCCATACCCAAACACGATCCGGGGTGACATCATACATGCCACGGAGGCGTTTTACTTTTTTGCTCAAGTGGTTACCTTTATTATGAATGAAACGCAGGCTATTTTATATGACCTAAGCCGCCACGTCATGAGCTGAGTGGTAATTTTTCAAAATTCAAAGCGTAATCAGTTAACCATTAACCTTGTGGTGGCGGCCAATCAAAATCGGCCACATTTTGGCGGGTATTTTGACGCAGATCAATGGCTTTATCATTAATGTGTAAACTCAGCTGACCGGCATTCCCAATGCGAAAGTGAACCGGTTCATTCACACTATAATACCGTTCACCGGGACCGATTAAATCACTGACCACCATCGCACCACTCTGGGTTTTAATGGACACCCAGGCTTGCTCGGATAAATTAAAACGAATGGCATACAATGGATTTTCAGTGACCGCTTGCAGCTCTTGATCAAGTTGCTGCTGTTGTGAATTGTTGTCCGCATTGCCCGTGACGTCATTACTTATTGTTTCTGTTGAATCAGCGGTTTGCTCACCATCAAAATCTTCAGCCATAATTTCAGGGTTGGTTTCCTCATACACTGGCTGAGAATTATCATCATCGGTTGATCTCTGCTCTGCCAATTCAGCTTGTGGCAACAAAGAAGAATAAATTACTTTTTTGGGTTTATTGCTTTCACTGAGTGGCAAACTGTCATTATTTTGTACGGTGAGTATCGGTTGATCAGACTGATCACTGTCCCATTTATCGTATACAAAATAAAAGCTTAAGCCCAAAGCCGCCACTAAAAATGTACCCAAGACATAACGTCCAAAGCCACTGGAATGGGTCTTCACCCGTGACAAGGGATTAGATACCTTACTGGAAGATAATTTGAGTTCGTGGGGTTTGAGGTGCTGTTTTGGAATCAGATCTATAATGGTTTGTGGATCCAAACCCAATTCTTTGGCGTAGTTACCTACATGCCCGCGGATAAAGGTCGGTGAACCAATGCGATTAAATTCTCCTTGCTCTATATAATTAATAATTTCTCGACTGACCTTGATGAGATTGGCCATTTCAGCCACAGTTATACCCTGCTTATCCCTGCGGGCACTGAGTTGTTCAATGGTCAGTTCGTTGTGATTGTTGTCTGTCATGTTGATCTTTGTGTTTGTGTGTTTTATGTTGGGTTACTTTAATTTTCTTAATTGGGATAAATATAGTTTCGCCTCTTTGTCATTGCCTAATTTTTTCTCCACCTGATAAGCCACAGTTAATAAACGTTCATCCAGGTTTTGTAAACGAGACAAACGTTGAATAAAGGCCCGTGCTTTTAACGGCTGATCCTGACCGGCGCTGATGATGGCCATGTTATACAGTGCCACATTCATTTCTGGATTGATTGCCAGGGCGGCCCGAAAATGCCGTTCTGCTTCATCAAACAAATCATCTTTCATTAAGCAAACCCCGGCATTTTCATGCACTGTTTCAGGGGTTTTGTAAAAAGGATTGGCCAAGGTCCTTTGATAATACTCAAGGGCTTGTTTATAGTCACCCTGCTGGCATAGAAATGTGCCGTAATTATTTAAAATAATGGGGTCATTGGGTGCGTATTTCACCGAGGCTTTGTAATGCTTTGCCGCCTCATTACCGGCCCCCATGGTGCTATAGACCAATGCCAGGGCGGAATGCGCAATGGCTAATTTTGGGTCTATCGAAATGGCTCTTTTTAATTTTTCTATGGCCAAATCAAAATCCTGACGTTCAAAATAGGCCACCCCCATTCTGACATTTAACATGGCCGGGCTATTGGGATCTGAACGGTTGGTGGGCTCATCATAATCTGAACGCTGGTTTGTTTGGGCGCAACCGACCATAATAATCAGGACAAGCAATAATGTCGAAACAGCTTTCATCGAACCTCCAAGGGCCATTTTTTTGTACTTGCCGCGTAACTGGCAGAACGTCTTGTTCGGTCCATAAACTCACCGGCCAATTGACCACAGGCAGCAGCAATGTCATCACCACGGGTCTTACGGACTGTGCAAATGTAGCCTGCTGACATGCAGATTTCTTTGAACTGGTCGACTTTTTTAGCACTGGGTGACACAAATTGGGTCCCGGGAAACGGGTTAAACGGAATTAAATTAATTTTGCACGGAATATTACGCAAGAGCCGGGTTAATGCATGTGCTTGCTGTGCACCATCATTAACACCACCAATCACGGTGTACTCAAAAGTAATGCGGGCTTTCTTCTTACCGGCCACAAATTCGCGACAAGCCGTCAACAAACTGTCAATATTGTATTTTTTATTTAACGGCACCAATTTTTCCCGCAATTCATCATTGGGCGCATGCAAAGACACGGCCAATGACACATCCGCGTCTTTGTTTAATTGCCTTATTTGTGGCACCAAACCGGAGGTACTGACTGTCACCCGCTTATTGGCTAAACCAAAACCATAATCATCACGCATAATGTTTAAAGCCGGTAACACCCGATCATAGTTAGCCAGCGGCTCACCCATACCCATCATCACCACATTGGTGATACGGCGATTTTTATTGTGGTGATTGAGCTGTTTTGCGGCCACCCATACCTGGGCAATAATTTCTGCGGTGCTGAGGTGTCGATTAAAGCCCTGGGCACCGGTGGCACAAAAGGTGCAGTTTAGAGAACAACCAACTTGTGACGAAACGCATAAAGTACCCCGGTTTGCTTCCGGAATATAAACCGTTTCAATGGCATTATCACTGTCCATTTTGAGCAACCATTTAATGGTGCCATCTTTAGAGATATGCTCGCTGATTAATTCAGGTACAGCGGTACTGAACCGTGCCGCCATTTTTATCCGCAAATCTTTGGAAAAATTGGTGAATTGCTGAAAGTCTAATTGATAGTCACCATAAATCCACTTCATGGCTTGGCTGGCACGAAAACGTTGCTCACCCAAATCAGTGAACAACGCTTCTAATTGTGATCTGTCGTAATCGAGTAGGTTTTTTTTTGGTTTAATCAAAGTTTTTCACATTACGTCAATTCGACTGTGGAGAAAAAGTAAGCAATCTCAACAGCAGCGGTTTCCGGTGCGTCTGAACCGTGTACAGCATTGGCATCAATACTTTCGGCAAAGTCCGCGCGTATGGTACCGGCATCCGCCTCTTGCGGATTAGTGGCACCCATTATATCTCTGTTTTTAGCAATGGCGTTTTCGCCTTCCAAGACTTGAATCATGACCGGACCTGAGGTCATAAATTTAACCAAATCAGCAAAAAAAGGACGTTCCTTATGCACCGCATAAAATCCTTCCGCTTCTGCCTGGCTGAGCTGCTTCATTTTAGCGGCCACAATTTTCAAACCACCTTCTTCAAAGCGTTGATAAATTTGACCGATTACGTTTTTCTTAACCGCATCCGGCTTGATGATTGATAAAGTTCTCTGCAAAGACATTATTTACTCCATTTAACGCAAAATATCAAGAGAAAGTCATTTAATTTCTGATATTTACGCCATTATTTAAATACTTGTTGTTAAAATGGTCGATTAGGCACCAAACTTGTCGCAAAATGGCACCTGCGGACCCGAGGACAAAACGAACGGCATTGTAACAATTTTTAGGCATCAAATAAAGCACGGATTGGCGCAGGTTCAGATTAATAATTGATTTAAACAGTCGTTTGAATTGCGTCTGAACGGGCTATCTTATAAAATGCCTAAACCTCACACAATTCAATCGGGCATGAGCACACTATCAACGAAGGAACGGATATTAAACAGTACCGAAAAACTCATTGCTGAGCATGGCTTTGCGGAACTGTCGATTCGAAAAATCAGCCAACGCGCGCACACCAACTTGGCGGCCATCAATTACCATTTTGGTAACAAACAACAACTTATTGATCAAGTGTTGGAACGCCGATTAAATAATTTATTCGATATCCGCAAAAACATGTTGGATGAATTAAACCAAGGTGACCCTAAAAAGGTGTGCAATTTGGAGCAAATTCTGCATGCCTTTATTGCACCTGCGCTGTTTATGATTAATGATGAACATCAAGGTGGCCGCATTTTTATGCAGGTCTTGGCCCGGGCTTATGCCGAACAAAGTGAAGCCCTGCATGACTTGATGAAAGACCGCTATACGCCGATTATTAAAGAGTTTGCGGAAGCCATTGGTCTGGCCTGCCCTGATTTACCCAGAGAAACCATTTTCTGGCGTTTTCATTTTATAATCGGCGCATTGACCTACACCATGGGCCATTTTGGTGCCACCAGTGTTGCCCGACAAATGCCGGAAGAAGAATATTTTGAAAAATCAGTGGCTGAGTTAATTGAATTTGCGAAAGCGGCGCTCAGCGTATAACAGCATGTTCATTTATTTTTTCTGCTTATTTTTAATATTAATTATCCATCTCTATTATCGTTTGCCGTTTTGGATGTTGTCGATATTTTGGTTTTTCACCCCATTTATTTGTTATAAATTAAAATTAATCACCAACACCCAGGGCATTATTACCTTATTTTTAATTCTCAATGTCATCATTATTGGTAATTTCAGTCACTTGCGCCGGTTATTTTTCACCTTGCCGTTTTTAAGTGTGTTTAATAGTAAAGACCGCATTAACTGGCAACGATTTAAAAACATTGATGATGACTGGCTGGTCACAGACTTTGAAAAAGCCCTTTACAATGGTCAACCTAATTTTAATGTGCAAATTCCTGAATCCTCGCCCTCACAAGCGGCCCAAAATTTCTTAAACCGCATTGGCCAAAAAACCGATTTAAGCCCTGAGCGATATCGCCGTTTTCTCAGTGATCACGGCATCGCGGCTTTGGCCATTTCAAAAAAACACGACGGCCATGGTTTTAATCGACGTGATGTGGCACATATCATTAACGGTATCAGTCAATACAACCCACTATTGGCGGCTTTAATTGGCATTATTAATACGGAATCGGTGATCAGTTTAATTAATCGAAACGGCACCCCACCGCAGCGTGAAGAATATTTGCCGGCTTTTTCTAAAGGTGACAAACAGCCTTTTTTGAACACCACTTTTTTATATGAGTTACTGGAAAATGGTCGCTCTTCTATTGAAGGACGGATTGAAACAGACTTGTATAATGATCAAGAAACAATTGGAATTCGTTTAAGTTTTTCAGACATCATTATGCTTGGCACTAATCGCTCATCGGTTTTTTATTTGGCGGTGAATTTAAGCGATTTTACCAATGAATTGGGCAACCACACCCATTTGGGTACAGCCCTGTGTTTACTCGATAGTGCACATGATGATATTCAGGTGATACCCGGTAATGAAGTGTATAAAGGTTTGTTTAAATACTACCGTTGTTCTGCCAAAGATATTTTTATCCCCTTAAGT
>QQUO01000202.1 GCA_008501575.1 Pseudomonadota bacterium | reverse complement strand
GCTCGCTTTGTGGTGTACGGACCCTTTAAGTACGATGGTGACTTTACCAGTGACTCCAATCGTGAATTCGATCGACAGTTAAAAGCCGCGGCGCCGCACCAAGGTATTCGTGATTTTGAGTGGCTTGATGCACTTTTTCAACAGGCCGGTTTTCGATTAATCAAGGATGTCTCGATGCCCGCCAATAATCAATTATTAGCTTATGTCAAAAATCGTTAAATATACTGACCTTGAACACGCCCGCACAGCGATTGCGGATTATGTGATTGAAACACCGTTGTTTCAATCACGCCGTTTAAATGATTGGCTGGGTCATGAAATTTATTTCAAAGCCGAAAACTTACAGCGCATCGGTGCCTTTAAAGCGCGTGGTGGTTGTTATGCGGTGCGTTCTTTATTGGCCCATGAGTCCGTTGTCGAACGGGTGTACGCCAGGTCTTTGGGCAACCATGCACAGGCGGTGGCCTGGGCAGCGCGTTTGTTTGATATTGCTGCCACCATTTATATGCCCAAAACGGTGTCGGCGGTAAAATTACAGGCCACCAAGGATTATGGAGCTGATGTGGTTTTATACGATCACATGGATGAAGTGATGGTCGCCGAGCAAGCGGTCAATAAAAAGCCCGGACATTTTTGGATATCACCTTTCAATGATAAAGCGGTGATTGCCGGGCAGGGTACCGCCACCATCGAAGCCATCGAACAAATGCCTGACTTGCCCGATGCCATGTTTGCACCTTGCGGCGGCGGCGGCTTGTTATCCGGCATGTGGGTTGCTGCCAGAGAGTTGGCACCCAAAGCACAGGTCATTGGGGTGGAACCGGAAACCGCCAACGATGCCTGGCGATCCATTCAAGCCGGAAAGATTACACCGTTGGATACACCTTCTAATTCGATTGCAGACGGGGTAAGAACCTATGAAATTGGTGACATCACCTTTGAATATTTAAAGCAAATGGATGACTTTATATTGGTCAGTGAACAACGCATAATTTATTGGACCCAGTGGCTACAGCATTTATTAAAGCTGCATATTGAGACCGCCAGTGCCATGTCCATGGATGCGGTTTATCAATGGTTACAACAGCAAGATACTCCAAAAAAAGTATTGGTGATGCTATCCGGTGGCAATATTGACGCTGCCATGATGCGTCGAATCTGGGCAGAAGATCAGTTGCAGACTATTCCGCGCCTATAATTTTATAGAATTCGCTGATGGTGTGAAGCGGCGCTTCGTATCATCGATTATTTTTGCGTTGACCTTAAATTATTCACCACAGAGGCACAGGGGACACAGAGAAATAATAATTCGTTGTGGTTCAATTAATCGTTTCCCAGTTGTTAAAAAGGTTTTTTGGAAAAATCTAGTTCTGTAGAGGTGACACTTACGGTCGTTTTTTATCAGTAATTTACAAACTTTCCCAATTAATTTTTTTACTCAACCCTGTTTAAAAGTGAACTTTACTGAGTTTGTCATAAACGAAATAAGTGAAGGCGCTTTCTAAGACACTGGGTACCGGCCTGCGCCGACACGGTTCTATGTTTTAGTTTAACGCGATAGTTCATTTATAAAACTCTGTGTTCTCTGTGCCTCTGTGGTTATCTTTTTTATTGTCCATGACGTTTCATTTAGATCAGGTTTAATTTATCGATGGTGGTTTCCGCTGTTTATATTATGGCAAAAGCCACTGGCTGTCGGCCTGCGCGGCACCGGATTAATCAATGGTTTTAATGAGTCGGAAACCCACATGGGACAGGGCTTTGTTCGGATCGGCGGACTCAGTGCTTAAGGTATCGGCTAAATCGGCACTCATCCAGGAACCACCGGCGGCACAAAAATCACTGTTGTTACAAGCACGCACCCATTCAGCCACATTACCACTGAGGTCATGGCTGTTTGTGGTGGCCACAAAGGAGTTCACCGGTGCGGTAAAGATATAATCATCGCGACAATCGCTGCGTTGATTAAATTTCGATTCACCGGAGGTTTCTTGTCCGGCCAGATTGCTGTTGGCACAGGTTGGTTTTTTGGCCAATTGTTGTTGGGCCGATTGCCATTGCGTCAAGGTGGGCAGTTGGTAGTCGGCTTTTTGAGCATCAGACAACCAGACGGCATAGGCAGTCGCTTGAGCGGCGGTGATGCATATCACCGGATGTTGTGCGGTTTGGTCAAAGGGTGGTTTATCCCAGGTTTTTTTGAAAAAGCCACCACGTCCAAAATGTTCACAACGATCTCCGAAACCTTTGTCACTCGCGAAGGCTGTAAATTGGCTCACTGTGGTTTCGCTTTGTGCCAACCAAAAGTCACCCACACCATTGCTGTTGGAAGAAGCCACAAAGACCCAGGTAAAGCCTGATAAATCGGTCATTACATCGCCGGTTTTTGGGATGGCCTGGTATTGAGTATCAAGTGCAGTTAACGACGCATTGTTCGGGGCCAGCATTAATGCCATGGTTAAATAATCCTGAGCCTGGGGATTTTGGCGGCGTTTTTGAATGGCTTTTTCAGCCAAGGCTTTGCTTTGATTGGTTATTTTATCGATGGCCGGCTGATAATCATTGGCTTTCATCGGATAAGCATCAAAAAATTCGGTTAAGGATTGAATGTGCGTGATGGCCTCACCGTAGGCCTGCTGGTCCAGTTTACTGTTAATGAGACTAAAATAGTATAGCCCCACTTTGTGCAAACCTTGGCGAGCGGCCTGGTTGTCCGGAAATTCGGCGGCAATGGCGGCAAATTGAGCGGCGGCATTGTTATCGGCTGGTTTGGTTAAACGAAAATCTTTTAACGATGCATTGGCTTGTGATAAACGTGCTGTTAAATCAGGTTCCTGAGCCAGCGACGCTTCATTTTCAGGTAAAGTGATTACTGTTTCCATAAGCGATGGTTCGATCACTTGTTGTGGTGCATTTTTAGCCAATAAATCCGGTGGTGATAAGGGTTCAGTTGACATCACGGCTTCCACTTTGGCGGCAACAGGCGTTTCTGTCTGAACAGTATTTGCTGGATCAGCCTGATCAGTGCCATCGCCAGTAAATATGAATAATGCCACCACAACCATGGCCAGCATGGCGGCGATGACCGAAATCGGATATACAAATTTTTTGTATGGTTTGCCGGCTTTGTTTTGGTCTAAGTTTGGCTGTTTATCCTGATAACGGATTTTCATCAGGTCAGCTTTTAAATCCGCCACGGATTGATAGCGGTCATCCGGATTTTTCGCCAGGCACTGATCAATTATGGGTTGCCAGATACTTAAGGCTGAGGGCAGTATCGGCATCGGCTTATTAATGTGAGCCATGAGAATAGAAAAATCATTGCTGGCGGAAAATACGTGCTCACCGGTGATTTTTTCATAAATAATGCAGCCCAAAGAATAGATGTCACTGCGGTGATCAATGGGCCGTGATTGAATCTGCTCAGGGCTCATATAGTGGGCGCTGCCCAGCAATTGGGTTTCCTTGGTTTTTCTTTGTGATTTTTTAGTAATGGCAATACCAAAATCAGCAATTTTTATGCGGCCGAATTGATCGAATAAAATATTTTCGGGCTTTAAATCACGATGAATCACGCCATGTTCATGGGCATGACTCAGGCCATCACAGATTTGACCCAATAAATCGATGAGGTGCTCGGCATTGGTACAAATTATTTCACTAAAATCACCATGGGTTAAATAGGGCATGGTGAAGTAAGCCAATCCTGAAGGCAGTTTTTTAGCCTCATAGATGCTGATGATGTGCGGATGATCTAAGGAAGCCACGGTTTTGGCTTCATCCACAAAGCGCTCCGCCAATAGTTTATCTTCCATGACCAGCTTTTTTAAAACCTTAATGGCGACTTTGCGCTGTAAAGACTGTTGTCGGCCTAAGTATACAGCGGACATACCACCTTCACCAATTTTATCTAAAATGGTGTGGTCAGGAATATTAATGTTTAATTTGGGAACGGCTTTCACGTCTATGAACAAAACTGTAAACTAAAATTATTCTACTCAATTCAAGCCAACTGGCCGATTAATCTATTATTATCGCATGAAAAGTGTGACCGCCATCATAAAAAAATTGAAATTAAATCTCAGTGTTGCGGTAAAACCTGAAAACTGCCACAAAAGGTCAGTTTTTATCCGCAAAGGCTTGTGTCAATCTTAATTGAACTTACAATGAGAACTCATTCCTCGATTTGTATTTTATGGCTTTAATTAATTTTGAAGATGTGTATTTGGATTTTGGTTCCAAACCAATTTTGGACGGTATCAATTTAAGCATTGAGCGCGGTCAAAAGTGGGCTTTGATTGGGCGTAATGGGGAAGGTAAGTCGTCTTTGTTAAAAGTGATTAATGGTGATTTACCGATTGATGGGGGTGAAATAAAACGACAATCCGGATTAACCGTGGCCAAAATGCAGCAATCCGCTGCTTCAGCCGATGCGGATGTCTCGGTGCGAGATTTTCTGTTACAAAGTTTAGGTGAGGTGGGTCAGCAATTGGCTGTCTATGAGGACACCGATGATGTTGATAAAATGATGGCATTACAACAGCAGATTGATGATGCCGATGGTTGGACGCTGTTAAACCAGCTTGACAGTGTGATGACGCAGCTGCGGTTAGAACCACAGGCCAATGTCCAATCTTTATCCGGTGGTGTGCGCAGGCGATTGAACCTGGCGGCGGCTTTGGTGCAATCACCGGATATTTTATTGCTGGATGAACCCACCAACCATTTAGATATCGACAGTATTATCTGGTTACAGAACTTAATTAAAGGTTTGCATTGTGCGGTAATTTTGGTGACCCATGATCGGGCTTTTTTACGGGCAGTGGCCAATGGCGTTCTGGAACTTGATCGGGGTGATTTATATGCCTATGATTGTGATTACGATACCTTCTTAAAAAGACAGGATGTGCGATTAGAGAATGAAGCCAAAGAATGGGAGCGTTTAGACAAAAAGCTCAGCGAAGAAGAAGTCTGGGTTCGGCAAGGAATTAAAGCCCGCCGTACCCGCAGCGACAGTCGTTTACAGGACCTCTATAAACTGCGCGATGAACGCAAACAGCGGCGCGAAAAAACTGGTGCAGCCAAGGCCGACATCAATGTCGCAGAAGCCGGCGGCAAAAAGGTCATCACCGCCCATAAAGTGGGTTTCAGTTTCGCTGATCAAGTTATTTTGGAGGATTTTTCAACCAAAATTTTGCGTGGCGATAAAGTCGGCATTATCGGACCCAATGGCGTGGGTAAAACCACTTTGGTGAACTTATTGCTGGGTGAACTGGAGCCTGATAGCGGTTCGATTAAGCTCGGTACCGGCATTCAAGTGGCTTATTTCGACCAACTTAAACAGGACATCAATGACAATGATACCGTGCAAAACAACCTGCAATTGGGCACTGATTTTGTCACCATTAACGGCAAAGCCAAACATGTTATTTCTTATTTGCAAGATTTTTTGTTTTCGCCTGAAAAAGTCCGCGGACCGGCCAAGGTTTTATCCGGCGGTGAACGATCACGTTTAATGCTGGCGCGTTTATTTGCCCGGCCGGCGAATCTGTTGGTGATGGACGAGCCGACCAATGACCTGGATATGGAAACTTTGGATTTATTACAGGAATTACTGTTGGATTTTCCGGGTACCGTGTTATTAATTAGCCATGATCGGGATTTTATTGATCAAGTTTGTACTCAGACACTGGTGTTTGAAAACCCACATGAGGGACGCTATGAGATTAATGAATACATTGGTGGCTATCAAGATTATTTGCGGCAACGTAAAGCACCTGTTTCGCCGCCGGTTAAAACATCCAGTCTGGATGCCGCTCAGGCACAGGTGGTAAAACCCATCAAGAAAAAGCCACCGGCCGGACAGAATTCCAGCACAAATAACCGTTTGTTGTTTCAAGAGAAAAAGGAATTAAATCAATTACCTTCAGAAATTGATGCGTTAGAAGCCGATATTAATCAGTTATCAGAACAAACCTGTGCACCGAACTTTTATCAACAAGATGCTGAAATTATTAAACAAGTAACCACGCAGTTGGCAGAATTGGAACAACAATTGCAAGCCAAGTTTAATCGTTGGGATGAGCTGGAAGCAAAAAAAGCACAGTCCTAAGTAAGTATTTAGTCAAGAATACGGTTAAATTTAGCAATTAAATGACGAAGCTGCTGGCGCTCTTTTTCACTTAATTGACCCAACAAAAATTGTTCATATTTAATCGCATCAGGAATTACGGCTTGCATTAATGTCTGCCCTTCGGGGCTTAATCGATTGTTCACTGCACGGGCATCTTCGGGATGGGGTGTTTGCGAAATGTATGATTTTCTTGCCAGTGTTTTTAAGGTTCGACTGATTCGAACTTTATCCATCTGGGTGTGTTCGGCAATGGTTTTTGCGGTGATGTTCGGGTGACTGTTTAAAATGACCAAAACCCGCCATTCAGACACCGAAATACCAAAGCGACTATGGTAGTGCTGAGCCAATCCTTTGGAGATTTTTAAACTCAAGGCTGACAATTGGTAAGGGATAAAATGTTTAAAGTCCATAATCAATGATTATAACCATGTTTTAGTTTCAAATGTAACTAAATTGCGTTAAAATAATCCATTTGGGGATGCATGCATTGTTGTTCCCCGCGAAAGTACCTAAGATTACGACAAATCGGGTGTTATTAACATTATCAAACACGGTTGTTTTGTTTTGACGCGTTGACCGGTTGGTTACAATAGACCACTTTGTCGTTCTTATCATTTATTTTTAAAAGTGAGTGTAACTATGACTGCAACCATCAACGGTTTTGGATTTATCGAATACTCGGCAGAGGACGCCGCACCTTTACATCGATTGTTTAGACAGATGGGGTTTTGTGCCATCAAACGCCACAAAAATAAGCCCATTACCTTATATCGACAGGGACAGTCAGACTTCTTTATTAACGAATGTGAGACTGGTTTTGCCGCTGATTTTCGCACTGAACACGGCCCCAGCGCCCCCGGCTTTGCAATACTTTTTGACAATAAAGAGGCGGCTTTGGCGCATAGTTTAAAAGGTGGATCGGAACAAATTGAAGTGGAAAATGGTTTAGATTTTCCAGCCATTAAAGGCATTGGTGATGCGGCTTTATATTTATTGGACAAAACCACGTATGAATCTGTGTTGGCGCGTGATTTTGATGATATTGAAGGGGTGAATCAAAACCCAACCGGATTTGGCTTAACCTTTATTGATCACCTCACCCATAATCTGTATTTTGGTCATATGGCCAAGTGGAGTGCCTATTACGAGGATTTATTTGATTTCCGGGAAATCCGTTATTTTGATATTAAGGGTCAAAAAACCGGCTTAGTTTCAAAAGCCATGACCAGCCCGAATGGTTCAGTAAAAATTCCTCTGAATGAATCAGATAATCCCAAGTCACAAATTAATGAATATTTAGATGAATACAAAGGTGAGGGTATTCAGCACATTGCCATGTTTACCGACAATATTTATGAAACGGTTGAATCCATGCGCGCGGCGGGTGTTGAATTTCTGGTAACACCGGACACCTATTACAGTATTATCGATAGACGTGTGCCTGAGCACAATGAGGATATCGCCAGAATGCAAAAAAATCACATTCTGATTGATGCCGACGAGGAAACCAAGAAACAATTGTTGCTACAGATTTTTACCAACACCAATATCGGCCCCATATTCTTTGAAATCATCCAGCGAAAAGGCAATGAGGGCTTTGGAGAAGGTAACTTTCAGGCATTGTTTGAATCAATCGAGCTGGAACAACAAAAACGAGGATTTTTAGATGAGTAGTCAATGGTTTAAATTATTTAAGAAACAAGGCAAAGTGGCCCGTCAAGCGCATTTTGACTTACCCAAAGACAGTTATGAGCGAGAAATGGGCAAAGAGGGTTTTTTTGGCCCGGTCACCCATTTTTATCACCGCCATAAACACACCGGTTGGACCGATTTTGAAGGGGACAATCGGCCGCGGGCTTTTGATACCAATGAATTGGAGGAAGTTCAAACCAGTCCTTGGCAAGCACCGATTTTATTGCGCAATAAAAGCACCCAGATTAGAATGATGCATATGCAGGAATCCATGACCCGGTTGGTGCGAAATGCCGATGGTGATGATTTACTTTTTTTTCATAAAGGCACCGCCCATCTGTTTTGTGATTTTGGGCATTTAGTGATAAAAGAAGGTGATTATGTGATGATTCCTAAGGGCACCATGTGGCGCCTTGAGATGGATAATCCTTGTGAAATCTTGATGATTGAAGCCAGTAACAGCCACTTTAAAGCACCGGATAAGGGATTGCTGGGCCCCAATGCCATTGTCGACACCGCGGTTTATCGTGTGCCAGAAATTGATCAGGCATTTCAAGCACAATACAGCGAAGAGCGATGGAAAGTTGTGATTAAAAAACGGAATCAATTTAACCGCATTACATTTCCATTCAATCCATTAGACGCCATTGGCTGGCAGGGTGACCTAATGCCGATTGCACTTAATTGGCGTGATATATCACCCATCATGAGCCACCGTTATCATGTGCCGCCGTCGGCACACACCACTTTTGTTGGTGAGCGCTTTGTGGTGTGTACGTTTGTACCGCGGTTGTTTGAAACTGACCCCAAAGCATTAAAAGTACCGTTTTATCATAACAATGATGATTACGATGAGGTGCTGTTTTATCATGCGGGTGATTTTTTCTCTCGCGATAATATCCGTCCCGGTATGATAACCTTGCATCCGGCAGG
>QQUO01000086.1 GCA_008501575.1 Pseudomonadota bacterium | reverse complement strand
TTAACTTTGACCATGGGTGTGCGGCCGATTAATTCAACCACAGAGTTAACGACTTGCATGTATTTCTCGTTTTATTTTAGAAGAATAATTTCAACACGGCGATTTTTTGCCTTGCCTGCTTCGGTGGCGTTGGTGGCCACTGGATGCGCTTCGCCCTGACCCAAGGCTTTAATCCGGCTGGCGGGAATTCCGTTTTGAATAAGTAATTGTTTCACGGCATCGGCGCGACGTTGGGACAGCGTTTGATTAAGTTGTTTGCTACCGGTGGAATCGGTGTGTCCTTCAATGCGAATGTCTCGATTAGGATAACCACTGATAAATTGCATCACCCGATCAAAATTATCCACTGCCGCTTGTTTTAAATTGGCAGAGCCCGAGGCAAACACGAAATCACCCAAAGTCATCATCAGACCGGCATCGGTTTCCTTAGCCACCAGAGATTCTAACTGCATGCGCAAGGCCTCAATTTCGGCAAAAGCCAAATCAGCCTCTTGTTTGGCCAAATTGGCCACCTTTTCTTGTGCTTTGGCATATGCCTGGGCAGCTTCCAGTTCAGCCTGAGACAATTGGGCTTCGCTGACTTTTTGATCAGCTAAAGCCAGCGCACTTTGTTTTTCTTGCCGTGCGCGTTCAGCTTCTTCGGCATGGAGCTTAATGAGTAATTGCGCCCGATCAGCCTCCATTCGGGCCAATTGCGCTTCTGCTTTCAAGGTGTTCATATTAACCATTTGCAAATACGCTTCTGTTTCTTTCAAAGCATCTTCCAAATAGGCCGCTTCGGCGGTCATTTTGGCTTTGGTTAAATAATGGCGTGCCATGTAAACGGCATGGTTTTTTACCTCACCCCGTTGGTTATACAAGGCTTCAATGGCTGTTTTGGCTTGTGCTTTTTCTGCTTTGGCATAGGGTTGATATTTTTGTTGGGTGATAAAATTATCAAACTCAATTCGCAAAGATTCCAGTTCTAAATTCTCTTTGGCTGAAAGCACCGTGACACAACTGATTAAGACAATAAAATAAACCATCATTTTCATGGTAATTGTGCCTCCAATTGCTGCAAATAAACCCGAGCTGCCGATAATTCATCGCGTTTTTCTAACAGCGATTGGTTAAGTCCATTGACCTTGGCCCGTAAACGCGCAATTGTCATATCGGCTCGAATTTGTTGGGTTAAGCGGGCTTCTTCGCGTAAATCACCATTGGCTTTAGCCTGTTTAGTGCGTTGCAGTTTTTCGCTAATAATTTTCATTTCCATGGGTGCTGCATCTGCCACTTGTGAATTTTTAATTGACTCAACATCTTGCTGCAATTGATAAAATGTGTTGTCGTTAATTTCAATCACTGTAAGTGGGGTACAACCGACCAAATAGGTCACAATCAGTAATGACAGGACATATTTAAGCGATTTACGTGTGTTTATGGTCATATTTTGCTTCATCAGTTTGTTAAAAGCCGTTGAAATAAATTATAATTCAGTCATGATAATCAGTAATACTTTAAAACACAAGCCGTTAACATGACATTAAAACCATTCCATTTTAAGCCTGTTTGTTGTCCAATAAATGGCATGACCGCAATGGCTTTAGCATGCCTGTTATTGCTTGGTTTGTGCCTTTCCTCTGCACATGCCGGTAATATGAAAGTTTACAAACATGTGGATGCGCAAGGCATTATACACTACTCATCAAAAAAGCCGAGGGGCAAATCCTATCATATCCTCAACATTCGTTGCCCGGAATGTTCCGCATGGCGCAACAGTGTAGATTGGGAAAACACACCATTAATTACCGATCGCTACCAAATCGAAATTGACCACGCGGCCGACTTACACGGGATCGAAAAGGCATTATTACAAGCAGTCATTCATGCTGAATCAGCCTATAAAGTCGCAGCGGTTTCTTCAGCCGGAGCCCAGGGTTTAATGCAATTGATGCCGTTAACCCAAAAAACCTATGCGGTGAATAATCCCTTTAATGCCAAACAAAATATATTGGGCGGAGCCGCTTATCTGAAGCATTTGAAAAGCACCTACCAAAATATGGATGTCTATCTGGCCGCTTATAATTCAGGTGAAACCGCAGTCGAACGTTATGGTCGACAAATCCCACCCTTTCCTGAAACCAAAGAATATGTCCGCCGGGTAAAAATACTTTACAAACGCTATAAACAAAACCAGCAACGTCTCAATGCATTCAACAACAATCAAATAATAACCACCGGAGCTGCGGTGACTAATTCACCTTAATTTTCACCACTTTTTTGAGCTTGTCGTTTGGCACGAAAGAAATCACGCAATACATCACCACATTGTTGCGCTAAAACACCACCTGTGACAACCACCTGGTGATTGTGATGACTTTTATCAAATTGTGAATCAACAGTCTCCGCCATCCCGGATTTGGGATCACTGGCACCATAGATTAATCGCTCAATACGGGCATGTATCATGGCACCGACACACATCAGGCAGGGTTCTAATGTGACATAAAGAGAACAACCCGGCAAGCGATAGTTTTGCAACTCCTGTGCAGCCTGCTCAATGGCTAAAATTTCGGCATGAGCGGTGGGATTTTGCAATTGAATTTGGCTGTTATGAGCAGCTGCGATAAGCTTATTATTTAAAACAATAATCGCACCAACCGGCACTTCATCCTGTTCAGCCGCCAACTTGGCCTGATCGAGCGCCAATTGCATATAATGAGTATCTATTTCAAAAGAATTGAGGCCATTCATCTTATCAATATCAAAACTCTATTTAAAAGTGAATAATTGTTTCCCTTTTCCTCACCCAAATCGGTAGGCAGAGCGTCAGTGATGACAGAGCGTCGAGAGCAGGTAATGAATATATGCCGGTTTTTACGTAGTAAAAGATGGCATGTATGAATGCCGTCGCTCGTGCAATTACATAAGCCATGTTCGCAGTGGCCGCTTGCACTCTTTTCGCAGAAAAGAGTGAATGGCGTCTCCAAGGATGGAGCTGTGCTGCGTGCGCTTGGAGCGGAAGCGTAAAGCCCAAGAACATTCATTCTATTCCCATTCAATGGTGGCCGGTGGCTTACTTGATATATCGTAAACAACACGAGAAACCTTATCAATCTCGTTGATAATTCTGCGTGACACCAGATCAATAAAGTCATAGGGTAAGTGCGCCCAGCGAGCGGTCATAAAATCAATGGTTTCGACGGCCCGCAGCGCAATCACGTATTCATAACGGCGTTGATCGCCGACCACACCCACCGATTTTATCGGTAAAAACACGGCAAAAGCCTGGCTGGTTTTATCATAGAGATTATGGCGCCGTAACTCTTCAATAAATATGGCATCGGCCCGGGCTAAAATATCCGCATATTCGGCCTTCACTTCTCCGAGAATTCGCACCCCTAAACCGGGACCGGGAAACGGATGGCGATAAACCATGTCTGCAGGTAAACCCAATGACACACCTAACTTTCTGACTTCATCTTTAAACAAATCCCTTAAGGGCTCGATTAACTGCAGGGCTAAATCAGCCGGTAATCCACCGACATTGTGATGTGATTTAATGACATGGGCTTTGCCGGTACTGGCACCGGCGGATTCAATGACATCGGGATATATGGTGCCTTGTGCCAACCATTTAATATTATCAAGTTGTTTGGCTTCGCGTTCAAATACACGAATAAATTGTGCGCCAATGACACGTCTTTTTTGTTCCGGATCGTGAATACCTTTTAATGCCTTGAAAAACTGTTCCTGGGCATTAACACGAATCACCCGAATATCCATTTCATCGGCCATGGTTTGCATCACTTCATCGCCTTCTTTAAAACGCAACAAACCGGTATCCACAAAGACACACACCAACTGATCACCGATGGCTTGATGTAACAGTGCCGCCACCACCGATGAATCGACACCGCCGGATAAGCCTAAAAGTACCTGGTCATTACCGACCTGGGCACGAATATTATCGACATGGGTGTCAATAATATTGTCGGTTTTCCATTGTTTTTCACAACCACAGATGTGGTGCACAAATTGTGCCAACATATCACGCCCACCCTCTGTGTGCTCAACTTCAGGGTGAAACTGCAATCCAAACAGTGCTTCACTGTCATGCTCAAAAGCCGCCACGGCAGTGGTTGCTGTTTTGGCCACTGATTTAAAACCCGGCGCCAAAGTTTTAATTTGATCACCATGACTCATCCAAACATCGATGTGATTGTCATCCACTTGCGCCATAAGTTTTGATTGCGCCATTAAATCGACAGCGGCATAACCAAATTCTTTAAAATCAGAGGCTTCCACCTGTCCGCCAAAATGCACATTAAGCAACTGCATACCATAACAAATACCCAGTATCGGCACATTGAGTTTGAGAATATCACTGTTAAGCGGCGGTGCATCGGGTAAATGTACGGATTCAGGACCTCCGGATAAAATAATACCCGATGGTGCAAAATCTATGATGTCTTGGGTGTTCACATCCCAGGCATAGATTTCACAATAGACATTTAATTCCCGAATTCGCCGGGCAATTAACTGAGTATATTGTGAACCGTAATCAATAATCAGGATTTTACTTTGTTTGATGTCCATGTGGCTCTCTTAACTTCGGGTTCCGTAATTGGGGGCTTCTTTGGTGATATGCACATCATGAACATGTGATTCCTGAACACCCGATGCGGTGATGCGAACCATTTTTGGTTTGGTTTTCATTTCTTCAATATTTCGACAGCCCACATACCCCATACTGGCACGTAAACCGCCCACCAATTGATGCACCACAGGTGCCAAGGGGCCTTTAAAAGGCACCCGACCTTCAATACCTTCCGGGACCAGTTTTTCAGCATCCACTTCATCCTGAAAATAACGGTCTTTAGAGCCTTTATCCATGGCCCCTAATGAACCCATACCACGGTAGGATTTAAAGGTTCGGCCCTGGTATAATTCCACTTCACCGGGGGCTTCTTCAGTGCCGGCAAACATACCACCCATCATGACCGACGAAGCACCGGCGACAATGGCTTTTGCCAAATCTCCGGAATAGCGAACCCCGCCATCAGCAATTAAAGGTACACCGGTTCCACGCAGGGCTTTGGCAACATCATCAATGGCTGAAATTTGCGGCACACCGACACCGGCAATAATACGGGTGGTACAAATGGATCCCGGACCCACTCCCACCTTAACCGCGTCGGCACCGGCTTCTACCAATGCTTTGGCCGCCGCACCGGTGGTGATATTACCAGCAATCACATCCACATCCGGATAATGTTTTTTAATTTTACGAACCCGATCAATCACCCCTTTGGAATGCCCATGTGCGGTATCCACCACCAACACATCAACACCCGCTGCCACCAAAGCCGCCACCCGTTCATCGGTATCACCACCGGAACCAACCGCTGCAGCCACCCGCAGCTGTTCTTCCTTGTCTTTAACCGCAAACGGAAAATCTTTGGTTTTTTGAATGTCTTTTACAGTGATTAAACCTTTCAACTCAAATTGGTCATTAACCACCAACACTTTTTCAATGCGGTATTGATGCAATAAACCCAACACTTCATCCTCTTGAGCGTCTTCCCCAACGGTTATTAAGCGATCTTTTCGGGTCATAATATTTCGAACCGGATCATCCAAAACCGTCTCAAAACGCATATCACGACTGGTTACAATGCCGACCAGCTCATCATTGTCAACCACCGGAACCCCTGAAATTTGATGTTTTTTAGTCAGCGCCAAAACTTCACGTATAGTGGTATAAGGTCCCACGGTAATGGGGTCTTTAATAACCCCGGATTCAAACTTCTTAACCTGCGCCACATGGGCTGCCTGCTGCTCTAAACTCATGTTTTTATGAATCACGCCAATACCCCCTAACTGTGCCATGGCGATGGCTAAGCGGGCTTCGGTAACGGTGTCCATGGCAGCTGCAACCAGGGGCAAGTTTAATTTAATGTTGCGGGTAAATTGAGTAGACAAATCAACATCCTTTGGTAAGATGTCAGAGTAGTCGGGAACCAGCAGGACATCATCAAAGGTTAAGGCGTCGTATGCAATTCTCATGGTGGTCACCTGGATTGGCAAAATTAGCGGCGTATTCTATCATAAACAAACCCGAAAATATGTATATAAACTCGACCAACAATGCCCAAAACCCACTGTCGCCATCACAACTAAACCAAACTTTGGGGAATTTACTCAAGTCAGAACTGAACAGCTTTTGGCTTAATGGCGAAGTGAGTGATTATTTTCGTTCTCATGCCGGCCACAGTTATTTTAGCTTAAAGGACAGTCATGCCAGTATTAGCTGCGTCATGTTTAAGCAACAGGATGCCATGACCAGCGACAATGGTCAAGAAATCATCGTTTTTGGTTATCTGTCGATGTACGCTCCCCGGGGAACGGTTCAAATTAATGTCTTAAAAACCCTGGATGCCGGCAGCGGCCGATTACAGCAACAGTTTCAACAACTTAAACAGAAATTGGAATCGCTGGGCTTATTTGATTCCGCCAATAAGCAGAAATTACCTTCTCTGATTGATGATTTGGGCGTTATCACTTCTCCCCATGGTGCCGCCTTAAAGGATATTTTAGAAGTCCTTAAAAGAAAAAACCCGTTAATAAACATCACTTTATATCCAACCACAGTGCAAGGCCCCACCGCCGCTGAAAATATAATCCAGGCACTGACTAATGCCGATCGAAATAACCACCAAACATTATTGCTCACCCGTGGTGGTGGCTCCCAGGAAGATCTATGGTGTTTTAATGACGAACGTCTGGCCACCACCATAGCTGCTTTAAACACCCCCATTTTGACCGCCATCGGCCATGAGCGAGACATCAGCATCGCCGACTTAACGGCCGATGAAATGGTCATCACCCCAACCGCGGCCGCAGAACGTCTCAGCGGACAGTTTTTAGAACACAAACACCAGTTAATTAACCAGTCAAATTATCTCAGTTTATTGTTCCAAAACAACCTCAGAAAACAACAACAAAGTATCGATGGTTTAGCTCATCGCCTACAAAAACAACACCCCAAGACCCGTCTGTCGCAACAACATCATCAGCTCAACCACCTCAGTCATTTGTTAAACCGCACCATCAGCCAACACCAGGAACAAGCCAAATCCGACTTAAACCATTGTCAATCGCAGCTCAAGTCTTTGCAACCGGATATCAGCCGTTTACAACACAGACTCAATCACAACCAACAACTTATGACCCACCTTATCAACAACAAGCAACAACTCAGCCAGCACGCTTTGCAACAACAAGCCGGGCAATTGGCATCACTCAGCCCACTGGCAGTATTAACCCGCGGATATAGTTACACCACACGTCAAAATGGTGATGTGATAACCGACAGTAAACAGGTTGAAAAAAACGAAATCATTGCAAGCCAGCTTAAATCAGGTAAAATTCTCAGCAAGATTGTGGAACGTTTAGATTAATAGATGTTCTAACCCAACATTCAAATTAAGAGGATTCTATTATTATGGCCAATCAGTCTAAATCGATGGTCTTTGGTTTTGTTATTATCGCTGCCATTATTTTTGCGGTTGCTTTGGGTTATAGAATGACCCAAGTCAGTGACAAGCCAGTCAGTACCAGTACCCCTGAACCAGTGACTATTGACAAAGCCACCGATTCAGAACCGGAAATTAAAGTGGTTTCTTATGACAAGAATAAAATCGATATGTCGGAGCGGCCCAGTCCTGAAGAGCAGGCTGAAATTGCCGCACGATCGCCCCATTTTATGAAATTTGCCATGCGCTATAAAACAGGTGAGGAAGCCGTAAAAGCCTTGCCTCAATACATTGAAAATGATCAGTTTGAAGAAGCTGAGTTTTTAATTAAGTTTATCGAAACACAATTTCCCGACACCCCAATACCTGACGAATTTGCCGACCTTTAAGAATCTGATAAAAACACATCAATATCAAGAAGATATTAAGAAATCGACATTCATCAGTATCTGCTTTCCGATTGACAGTATCGCGACTTTTGCACAAGGCTTAAGTCGCTTTGCTGACCCCCAAGCCACCCATAATTGTTGGGCCTATCGTTTGGGACAACAGTACCGTTTTAATGATGACGGTGAACCTTCTGGGACTGCTGGCATGCCCATGTTGGCGGCCATTGACGGGGCACAATTTGATGCTGTTGGGGCGCTGGTTATTCGCCTTTATGGGGGCATAAAATTAGGTACCGGTGGTTTGGCGCGTGCCTATGGTGGCGTAATTGCCAAAAACCTTCAATCAGCCCCTTATAAATGGCATGTGCCCAAAACATGTGTGCATCTTCAAGTTCCCTTCGCTTATTGCCAGAGTGTCCATGTTTTCAGCGCTCAGTTTAATGGCCAAGTCAAGCAAGAATCTTTTCACAGCCAGGGGGCAGATATGCAGGTCATCATACCGGATGAGAATTTAACTCAATTCAAAGACAATTTACAAAATGCCAGTAAAGGTCAAATTGTTTTTATGAACGATCCGGCCATTTAGTCGGCGTAATCAGCTCGTTTAGTTAATAAAAACAACAGATGAATGGCGGCCAAAGGCAGTAAGTACCACGCCTGCCAATACATGGCAAATCCTAACCACAATAGCAGGCAGACCATCAAAAACCGCACAGTTAACCCGGGTCTTTGCCGGTGGGCGGCTAAAAACAACAGTGGATTGGTTAATAACACATTAAAATTGCCATCAGCAATCGGATGGGGCAGTACAAACCACAACAGCAATAACACCACCCCCATAAAACTGGCCAGATAAAACCACATGGTCACCACT
>QQUO01000150.1 GCA_008501575.1 Pseudomonadota bacterium | reverse complement strand
CACCTGCGTCACCACCATATCACTGGCCACCAGTGAAATCTGGACGGACAAAAACGACCAAAAGCAGGAACGCACCGAATGGAACCGGGTCGTTTTCTGGAACCGTCTGGCAGAAGTCGCCGGTGAATACTTGAAAAAAGGCTCACAAGTCTATGTCGAAGGGAAGTTAAGAACCAACAAATGGACAGATAACAAAGGCATCGACCGCTACACCACCGAAATAATGGCCAACAAAATGCAAATGTTAGGCGGTAAACCCAGCGGCACCAAATCCAAGCCACCGGCAAACAATTCACAGCCATCCCCAAGCAACCCACCAACCAACTTTGAGGACTTTGATTCGGAGATACCTTTTTAGGAGATAGATCATGAAAAGAGATTTAACTAAACGTTACCAACCTAAAAAACAAACCCGCCCTATTTCACAAAACACCAAAAAAGTGAAACAGCGCATGTCGGATATCGACTGGGAAACAATCCAAAGAGAAACCGGCCAACTTGAACCCATAGAGCAATAGGAACCATTATGAAAAACACATTACACGATCTAAATAATCATCTTTTCGCTGCACTTGAGCGTTTAAATGATGAAGATTTAACGCCTGAACAGGTAGAGCAAGAAATTAAACGATCCCACGCATCGGCAAAGGTCGGACAAAGCATCATCGCAAATGCAAATCTGCAACTAAAAGCAGAGCAGATGTTCACCAATGGCGAATTGCGCAATATTCCAAAACAGCTGGTAAAACAATGAAAGGAAGACCGATCAAATATACTGCCGCCGAATTGTCATTCTTAAAACAGAATGAAAAAACCCCGCGCCCAAAGTTAACGCGTATTTTTAATGAGAAATTTAATCGCAATCTTAAAACCGACACCATAAAAGCCAAGTGCTTGCGAATGGGATTAAAAACAGGCCGAACAGGCTGTTTTGAAAAAGGTAGAGAATCATGGAACAAGGGGACGAAAGGATTAACCGGTCACCATCCAAACAGTCGCAAAAATCAATTTAAAAAGGGCCACAAACCAGCCAACGTTCACGGTTTAGGTCATGAGAGATTAACAAAAGACGGTTACATAATGATTTGCGTTGACCAAGTAAACCCACACACCGGTGCACCCAGGCATTATGTTTTAAAGCATAAATGGATATGGGAAAAAGCCAATGGACCTATACCACCAAAACACATTCTTAAGTTCGTAGATGGTGACAAATCAAATTGCAACTTAGAAAACCTTATGCTCATCCCAATGAGCAAAAATGCTCTGCTTAACAGAAACGAAATGGGCAGGGTCACAGGAGAAATGCTGAAAACAGCTTTAATCATTACTGATATTAAATCAGCTGCAAATCAGCGTACCAATCAACTCAAAAACCAACAGGAGCAAACCAATGTCCGAAGTAAAACCAGAAAATGAACTAACCGGCCTGAAAATCTTAAAACAGGCTAAAAAACAAAACGGCCTTTTCCTACTTCAGGAACTGAATGACGAAATTATGAAGATCGTTAAAGGCATCCGCCAGGCGCCCAACAAAAACGGATCTCTGAACATCCACCTGTCATTTAAGCCAGGATCATCCGATGGCGAAGTCGTCGTGGCCACAGCTGAGATTAAAAACGTTAAGGTGCCGACAGTGGATGCGCAATCAATTCACGCGTTCAGCACCATGAACGGCCGCCTATCATCGAAAAACCCCGCCCAGCCGGAAATGTTCGACGAAGCCACCCAAATCGACGATGAAACCGGGGAAGTCATCGTCATTAAACAATCAGACAACCCACTGAAATCTGTCTAAGGAGAACCTCATGAGTATTATTGACACACTATTATCAAAGTTAACCAGAGAAACTACATTCAAAGACCTGGACTTAGAAGCCGTTAAAGAGGGCCCCGCTGTTAGCGTAGTCCACCAAAACGAAAAACTAATCGACCTCGAGGACTACCTCGAACAACCGCGCCGGATTAAAGCCGACATTGAACTGTGTGAATTACATGCATTTGGCCAGTACATCGAATCATACGGCCATGATCAATCACTTGGCACGCATCTGGGGCAGGCGACTGCATTTATTAACCTGCGGCCCACTGGTGTCGATGTTGAATGCATCCTGGACTATCACATGGCCATAAACGAACCATCCCACTGCACCCACCGCGTAACACTCGACACCACCATCGATAAATCATTCTCGGTTTGGTCACAGCACGATAATCAGTGGATGACACAATCGGACATGATTAATCTGCTTAAAAAGCACAACAACGCTCTCGCCGACGAAGCCTTCAGCGAACTGATCGCCGCCATTGAACAGGTAAAATCAAAAACAAAACGCGAATCCACCCAAAGGGCCGGAGAAACATCATCTTCAAAAGCCGTTTTCTTTGAAATGATTGAAACATTTGAGTTTAAGTTCAGACCCTACTACTCAATGCCGTTCACCTACCAGACCAAAGCCGACCTTTACGCCCAGTTAAACGAATCAGGTCGCCTGGAGCTGAAATACAGCATTCGAAACGCCCACAAGATATTCGAACACGTCGCCGACGACTTAAGATTAAGGCTTGGCACCGTAGAAAATCTAACGGTCTTTTAATAACCTGGGCGGGTAACACCGCCCATTAACTTTGGAATAATAATGGACAATTGGAAAAACGAATTTAACTTTGACAAAGAAAAAAATGTGGCAAAAGCGCATGAAAACCGCGAAAGGTTTGATAAGAATACAGAAGCCTTGAATATTTATGCATCAATCAAAAGCGAGGCCGATTTTATGCAATACCAAGCATGGCTAAAAGCCGGTTTCAGTAAAGACCAGGCGTTTCAATTATTGCTTAAAACTAAGTGAGGTGGTGAATGAAATATGCAAAAAACACATCAGTGAGCAGTGAAAAATCTCGTTCAGAGATTGAAAAAGTATTGCAGAGATACGGAGCTGATCAGTTTATGTATGGATGGGATGATTCCAGGGCATTAATAATGTTCAGAATGGAAGGCAGGCAAATAAAGTTCATACTCCCAATGCCTGATAAAAATGAACGACGGTTCACTCACACCGAAGCCAGGGGCAACAAAAGAAGTCCGGAGCAAGCTTTTAAAGAGTGGGAGCAGGCTTGCCGCCAAAAATGGCGGGCATTGTCACTTGTAATTAAAGCCAAATTAGAAGCGGTTGAGTCTGGCATTTCGATTTTTGAAGATGAATTCTTGGCAAATTTAGTATTACCAAATGGTTCAACGGTAAGCGAATTTATGTTACCTCAGATTGAATCTTCATATTCAAATGGAACCATGCCAAATTTACTTCCCGATTTATCATGAACGAACCCAATTTACAAATGAACAATGTTGACCTGCTGAGAATTAAGGCGTATGTTAAATGGGTGGGTAATTACAGCGAATCGGCAATTCGCACAAAAATAAGCAAAGGGATCTGGCGCAATGGCCACGAGTACATCAAAGGCGACGGCACCGGAATTTTGTTATCGATAAGAGGTATAGAATCATGGGCAAGAAATCAAGCAAACATCCATACGCGCGCGCCAGAGGCAGAAACATCCAAATCAACTTCAGATACCAGGGCACGCTTCACCAGCCGTTTGTAAACCTTGAACCGACACCAAAAAACCTACAATACGCATCAAAACTGGCCCATGAAATCCGAGAAAAAATTAAACACGGCCTATTCAGATGGCCCGACTACTTCCCGGACCACGCCGAAGCCAACCCGGTACCCACATTTGAAACCATAGCTCGCCAATACCTCGCCTCACGCGACGATTTAACCGAACGCACCCTAAACGACTACAAAAAGATATTAAACACCCACTGGATGCCGTACCTCGCAGGATTACCCATTGACCAGGTTAAATACGGCCAACTGTCCGAAATTCTTATCAGCCGTGAATTTAAAACGCCAAAAACCAGAAACAACGCCATCATCCCATTGCGCGGTGTTTTCGACCTGGCGCTGGCCGATCAATGGATTGACACAAACCCGGCGCTTAATCTTAAGTACAAGAAAATCCAAAAAGCAGAACCCGACCCGTTAACACTGGATGAATGCTTTCTATATCTGGGCACTGTTAAAAACGACCAGTGGCGCAATTACTTTAGATTCGCCCTATTCTCAGGATGCCGGCCTCAGGAGATCATCGCCCTTCAATGGTCAGACATCGACTTTAACAGCGGCCGCATCCAAATAGACAAAGTTAAATCAATGGGCCAAATCAGACAACACACAAAAACCTACACCGCCCGACAGGTACCCATAAACAGCCAGATGGCCATGGCCCTAAAACAACAGAAGCAACACACATTTATGGCCGGTGATTTTGTATTCACCAACCCCGGCACCGGTAACGCAATCAACGACGACAAACCGCCCCGCCTGGTGTGGACCCACAACCTAAAAAAAGCCGGACTACGCCACCGCAAAGCCTACCAAACCCGATCAACCTCAATCTGCCTACAAATCACCGCCGGCGAAAACCTCTACAAAATAGCCAAAGACCACGGCCACAACATAGAAACCATGCTCAAATCATACGCAAAATGGATTGACCAGGTCGAAGTTAAAGAATCAAAACTCGATAAATTCCTAAAAGAACAAAAAAGGTGATATGTTGCCAAAATGTTGCCAAAGAAAAAAGCCATACTGACCAAAGTCAAGTATGGCTTTCTTTCAAGTGGTGGAGACGGCGGGAATCGAACCCGCGTCCGCAAGTCCTCTGCTTAAGGCTCTACATGCTTAGATTAGGCTTTTGGTCTTATGTTTGTGACTCCGCCTGTCGGGATTCGCAAACACCAGTTCGGATTTTATTTAACCGAAAGCATCCAAACGGTACTTTCAGCGATCTTGCTGGTTATGACGGACAGTACGCGAACGCAAGAAATCGTGAGTGTCCGTTAGCAATTTAAGCTGCTAAAGCGTAGTTATCGTCGTTTGCAACTATAACTTTGAAACTGAGTTTTACGAGGTGAGTTTCGCCCTCGGCATGCACCTACAAGTTTCGCTACCCACGTCGAAGCCAGGTCGCCCCCTTGATTGGTTTAGTTAAAATGGGGTCGCAAGTTCCCATTTCAAGTTATTAAATTGTATCACTGAATGTCTTAATGGCAACTGAATTAGTGATTAATATCATCACGGCCATCGCCCCGGTTGCTTTCGTTTTTATAAACAACACCCGCTTTCATCACAAATTGGACCGATTGTAAGGTTTTAATGTCTTCCAGTGGGTTGTTTGTCACTGCGATGATATCCGCCTTATAGCCGGTTTTAATTTCGCCGATGTCTTTAATGCCGAGCAAATCTGCGCTGTTAATGGTGGCGGATTGAATCGCTTGCAGGTTGGTCATACCGTGTTTAGTCATGGCGGACAGTTCTTTGGCGTTGAGCCCGTGCGGTATTAAGGGCGAATCGGTGCCAAGGGCGATTTTGACCCCGGCTTTAATGGCTTTTCGCAGGTTTTCCTGGGCCAGTGGCATGATTTCTTCGGCTTTTTTGCGGGTGATGGGCGGCATGTTATCGATGTCTTTAAAAATAAATTCATCCGATCCCGTGGTGGGCACCAGATAAACGCCCTTTTCTTTCATCAGCTTAATGGCTTCCTTATCAACCATGGAGCCGTGTTCTATGGACGCGGCACCGGCTTTAATGGCGGCGATAATGCCTTCAGTGCCATGGGCATGGGCCGCCACTTTATAGCCATGACGTTTGGCTTCTTCAACAATCACGTCCATTTCTTCTTTGCTCAATTGTTGAGCGCCGACGGTGTCTTCTAAAGACAGCACCCCGGAGGTGGCGTGCATTTTAATGACTTTGGCGCCTTGCTTGATTTGATAACGCACGGCTTTTAAGGCTTCATCGGCACCGCTGACCACCCCCATTTTATAGGTTGGATCCAGTAAGGTCGGAACCAATCCTTGGGTCACATCGCCGTGTCCGCCTAATATCGTAATCATATGACCTGCGGCAATAATGCGCGGGCCTTTAATCCAACCGGCATCAACGGCCTGCGCCAATGAAGCACCAATCAGCTCATCGGTGATGTGCAAGGCACCGAGATTCCTGACCGTGGTAAAACCGGCCATTAAGGTGAGCTCGGCGTTCTTGGCGCCCCGTAACGCGCCTTTGGTGGCGGCTTCCTGGGTGATAATGGCATCAAAATTACCGACATAATCAAGATCTAAATGGGTGTGCATGTCCATCAGTCCGGGCAGTACATAATGCTCACTGAGATCAATCAGAATGGATTCTTCGGGAATTTCTTCGGGGTTGATGGATTGAATAACGCCGTCGGCAATAACAATCACAGCCGGTGAAATGAATTCCCCTTTATCCACATCTAAATAGGCTTTCGCTTGAATATGCTGAATGTTTGTTGTGGCCATGAGTACCGAACTCATGAGCAGACACAAAATAATAAGAAGTTTTTTCATGGTTTTTTTATAAATGACAAAACCACAGAATAACCTATATAAAGAAAAACTGCATGAATATTGCGTTAAAAATGAAATTTTTAAACAGGCAAAAAAAATGTATTCCCCCCAACCCCGAGATATTTGTATGCGGAGGGAATACATCTAAGAACGCGGTACGGAATTTAACTTTGAAGTCCTTTTAATGACAACTAAATCTTAAATCCTTTTTGTCATTTAACTTATTAGAACTGTACATTGCGAACTCGTGATCAAGTTTACGGATATTTAAAAAAAAATCACTTCAATTCCACGGAAAAAATGGTAAAAACAAATATTTATGTATATATATCATAAACATACAAACCTCTGGTCGATGTCATAAAAAACGAATTAATCCAGTAATTAATTATAATTTCATTCAATTTGTGTGTTAAAAATCCATTAAATCAGTCTTATTCATGATGTAAAACGGTCTAACTCTATTGAAAAATTTCTTTTCGTGGCTATGATAATGAAATGAACCGAACAAGCACACATTGGATTCTTTTGCTGCTGACATTTTCTGTGTCGGCCGCTTTGTTGCATGAGGTTGTTGTTCACGACAACACCACATGTACCATTTGTGTGCAATTTCACGGTACGCCCCCGGCCATTGTCAACGGCCATGGCTCTTATGTTATTTTCGCCGGTACTGAACATTCAACTCAGTCTGAATTACCAGATCAAACTGTTTATTCGCGTCCCATTCAAACCCGTTCAATTCGGGCACCACCACAAAATCTCATTAAGTCTTAACTAAATTTCATGCTTTAACCGCTGTTAAAGCATGTCCATTTATTTTAAATCGATGCCAACAGGGTGTCTTTAAGCAATGAGAACAAACAATGAAAAAACTCTTAATATTATGCGGCTGTCTAATGGCAGTCGTCAGCTTCGCCGCTAAACAAGGCGTATCCGGCCAACTGTTACTCAAGCAAAAGCCGGTAAAAAATGCAGAAATTTATATCCATGAGCAAAATTTGAAAACCACCAGCGATGAGCAGGGGTATTTTGATTTCGCTGACTTGGTGACCGGTGCTTATGATTTGGATATCAAAGTTGACAATCAGCATCACTACAACTTCACAGCCACTTTTGACCTCAACAGGCAAATTTTTGAATTGAGTGAATTGCAGTTGGATGATTTAGTGGTGTCGGCTCACCCACTGGATCACAATCAATTACGCATGACCATGCCGGTTGAAATTATTGATGAAGATCAACTGGTTATGAACCGTTCTTTAAGTATTGACCAAACCGTTAATCAAGTGGCAGGCATCCAATCGGGCAGCTTTGGCACCGGTGCCGGTCAGGTGGTCATCCGTGGCCAACAAGGTCCGCGGGTGTCGGTACTCAGTAATGGCATCAGCAATCAAGATGCCGCCGCGGTCAGTCCTGATCATTGGGTCAGCAGTGAAAGCTTACTGGCCACTCAAGTGGAAGTCATTAAAGGCCCGGCCACCCTACTCTATGGTGGCGGTGCGGTTGGCGGTTTGGTGAATGTGGTCGATCAATCGATTGCCACCTCGCCTTACGATGGTTTCAGCGGGGCTTTTGAGGGTCGTTTATCAGACAGTGCACTGGATGAACGGGCCGGGGTTTTGACTTTAAATGCCCCCTTAAGTGATGATCTTATGGCGCATTTAAGTTATTTTTATAACGAAACCGATAATTATGATATTCCGGGTTTTGCCGAATCACGTTATTTACGGGATTTAATGCATGAGCAGGAACCGCATGGTGATGAAGAGGCGGCCCATGAATATGGTCAATTAAACAATTCTGCAGTGCGCAGTTCCGGTTTACAGGCCGGTTTATCTTGGCTGACTGATAACGGTTACTGGGGTGTTTCTTGGCAAAATTTTGACCGGAAATACGGTATTCCGGGTCACAGCCATTTAGATCAAGACCATGATGACCATGGTGAAACCAAACAACAACATGATGAACAGATGCATGACGCGCATCGGGTGTGGATTGATTTAGATAAACAGGCCGTTCAAGTGCGGGGTTTACATCGTTTTGCGGATGGTTTTTTTACGCAGTTAAAAACCCATTACGGCTACACCGACTATCAACACATCGAATACGATAACGGCAACCCGGAGACCACTTACAGCAATGAAGGTCATCAATGGCGGTTTGAACTCAACCACAAACATCGCTTTGGCTTTGACGGGGTGTGGGGATTGGATTGGTCCACCAGCGATTTCTCAGCACTTGGCCATGAAGCCTATATTGTCCCGTCCAACACCGATAAACTCGGCTTGTTCCTGTTAGAGGAGCGCCAGTTTGGGGATTTGCATTGGGAATTGGGGGTGCGGGCTGATCACCAAAAAATCACCACCGATTTATTTCCGGACAACAGCGAAACAGCGTTCAGCTTTTCCACCGGTTTTAACCTTAAATTGTCAGAAC
>QQUO01000072.1 GCA_008501575.1 Pseudomonadota bacterium | reverse complement strand
TTTAATTTACCTTTTAGTGTGCCCGTAGTTACTTTACTAATGGGTGGTTTTATACTGTGGCTGGTGTTGACCGCGATTGCATTATTTTATGGCCGTATTGTCATCGGTCGACAGGTGATGCAACGCATTAGACAAATGGTTTAGCCTGACAACGAGGATTTCTAAGAGCAGAAAAAATGGCGATGCGGTAAAATACCCTTCTTTTGATTAATGGGACAAAGATATGGGCGCTTTTGGACAGGATTTTACTTCATTAATGGCATTGAGCCGATATTCTGATGGTCAATGGCAAACACCGAGCATACAAGCCTTAAATGATTTTAAACTAACCCCGGCTTCCCATGTATTGCATTATGCCAGTACTTGTTTTGAAGGTTTAAAAGCCTATCGTTGGGCCGATGGCGGTATTCGTTTATTTCGTTACCGTGATAATATTAAACGCATATGTGCCAGTGCCAAAGCCCTGTGCTTACCCATCCCTGATGTCGATTTATTAGATGACATGATTAAAGATGCGGTCATGGCGGTTGCAAATGAAATTCCTGATTTACCAAAATCGCTGTATATTCGTCCAACGTTAATTGGTACTGAAAATAATATTGGCGCGGCCGGTCGGGCTTCCAAAGAGGCTTATTTGTATGTCATGACTTCACCGGTGGGTGATTATTTCAGTGGTGGGATTCGGCCTTTAAAACTACTTGTTGACACCCTTAATATGCGCTCCACCCCAACTTTTGGTCAGGTCAAAACAGGCGGTAATTACGCCGCTGCGTTGTCATCTGTGATGCGTGCCCGCGAACAATATGGGGCTGATCAAGTGCTCTACTGTCCGCAGGGCAATGTCCAGGAAACCGGCGCCGCCAATTTTTTTGTATTAAAAGATAAAACCCTCATTACTAAAAAACTGGATGGTTCGATATTGCCGGGCATCACCCGTGATTCGATTATTCAGCTGGCGCAACAAAAGGGTTATAAAATTAATGAATGTGACTTTTCCGTGGATCAGTTAATGACCTGGTTACCTGACAGTGAAGCCTTTTTATCCGGTACCGCAGCGGTTATTTCACCGGTGGGCCAGTTTATTCATAATAATGAGATCCATGCAGTGGGTCATGGTGAGATCGGACAACAAACCCTGGCTTTTCGGGAGCAACTTACCGCCATTCAACAGGGCCAACAGCCCGATGATTTTAATTGGATTACTCAAATAGACTAAGTTCTAATACCCAAGCAGTAAAAAACCCGCGAATATCGCGGGTTTTTTGTGGGTTCACGTCGCCGTAATTAGGGCATTAAAACCTGATCGATAACATGAATAATACCATTGCTGGTTTTAATATCGGTTTTTGTCACTGTACTGTTACCATTCAATATCACATTGCCATCTTTGACAACAATGCTGATATCGCTGCCTTCAACTGTGGTGGCTGAGTCTAAATCCACAACTTGTTTGGCGTACACTTTGCCTGACACCACATGGTAAGTCAAAATGGCAGTCAGTTTGTCTTTGTTTTCAGGTTTCAGTAAATTCTCCACCGTGCCCTCAGGTAATTTAGTGAACGCTTCATCGGTGGGGGCAAACACGGTAAACGGACCGTCACCTTTCAGGGTGTCAATTAAGCCGGCCGCTTGTAATGCTGTTGCCAGGGTGTTAAAACTCCCTGCTGCAACGGCGGTATCGACAATATCTTTTTTGTCACTTTTATAATTACCGGCGACCGCCATGCCAGTTATTAAAGTTAATGACATTAAGGTCAGTATAGTGGTTTTAATCATTTTCATAATAGCCTCTGTATAATGTTAGAAATAGAAATCGCTTGTCGCGATGCCATGACAAATAATACAAAAGGGCTTGTTGATAATGTGTGAGTAACAGGGCGTTTTCCATTCACGGTTTTTTCACTGAATAAACTTAATAATCTCTATTTAATTTAAATATAAATGTATGCAAAGCATGTTTTCGCCTCTACCACACCACATTAAAGTCATCAATGATGCAGTCATGGGTGGCCAGTCCACCAGTTCCGTGCATATTATCGAACAAGGCATCCTGTTCAGTGGTGAAGTGTCACTGGCTAACAATGGCGGCTTTGCTTCAATGCGTAGTCAATGGCCATGGCTCAACAGGCAACCCGCGGTTAAAAATCATAATTTAATCCAACTACGTGTTAAGGGTGATGGCAAACGATATCAATTTCGATTGTTCACCGCAGATAATATTGACGGTTCTGCGTATGTGTACAATTTTGCAACCAAAAACAACAAATCTGTCACAATTAGCATAGCCTTTTCCGAATTTTCTCCACGGTTCCGTGGTCGACCCATTCAAAAACCGCCACTGGATTTAAATAATATTCTGGAATACGGGTTGTTGATTGGTGATAAACAAGAAGGTGGTTTTGCCGTGTTTTTAGAATCCCTATCAACCATAGACTAACGATTAATTAGTTTGATTCTGTATGATTCGATTGGTGTCGTGAATTTGTTTTTTTAACATGGATTCATTGACAGTGGGAAGACTTATGCATTGATTATCTAAGCATATGGGTTGGTATCCGGAAAATGGTGTAAGTATACACATGGCAATAGATTGAACAGTGTAGATACAGTTTTTTTCAAGAATTTCTTTGAACGCGTTTAGTTTTTTGTATCCTGCAGTATTGGTAACGGGTGCATTACCACAATAGGAATAATATTTAAAAAAGTGACAATCCTGATCGGCCTGGCACGAGGTTTCAGGTTGTTTGAGGTAATTATTGATATCATTTCGGGCTTGGGCACAGGCTTGGTTGTCAGTGAAATAAAACTGATCAACAAAGACAATATCGGGTTTATCGGCTTTAACTTCTCTCGTCATGGCCTGATTGAATAATTGGTTAAATAATAGAATGCACAATGCGACAATAAATACACTAATTATGATTGAAACAATATATCGCATATTATGTTCGACAGCGTTAAAGTCGTAAAGTTGGCAACAAATTTTGATATTTTTCTGAACTTAAAATAAATATTAAGCCAATGGGATATAATGCGATTGACTCAACTTAACTAATACCATGGATAAAGATAAAAAAGTTCAACTGATTATTACCATTGAAGGTATTTATAATTTTATTGTCCTCATTCTTAAAACGGTGGTGGGCTTTGCCACCGGCTCTTTGGCCGTAATGAGTGATGCGGTCCATTCTTTAACAGATGTGATGAATAATGTGGTGATTTGGATGGTGATGCGGGTCGCCAGTAAGCCACCGGATCAAAACCATCCTTATGGGCACAGAAAATTTGAAACCATTGCGGTGTTTGCTTTGGCGTCTTTGTTGGTGGTGCTGGCTGTTGAACTGATTATTCGTGCATTTAGTGGTGAAGCGCAGGTGCCGATTACCGAGCCCTGGGCCTTAGGCTTAATGGGGCTGGTTTTATTGTTAAATATTACCGTGACTATTTGGGAGCGGCATTGGGCCAAAAAATTAGACTCGGATATTCTTTTGGCCGATGCTCAGCACACTTTTGTGGATGTACTTACCACTGTGATGGTGATTGTCAGTTGGCAGTTGTCGACTTTAGGCTGGTGGTGGATTGATAAATTGGCCGGTATTGGGGTGGCGGCCATGGTTTTGTATTTTGCTTTTGGTTTGTACCAAAAAGTCTTCCCTATTTTGGTGGATGGTTATGCCATTGACCCTGATGAATTAACCAAAGCAGTGGCTGAAGTACCGGGTGTTTTGGAAGTTCGGCAAGTGCGGTCACGATGGATTGGTTCGAAAAAGGCGGTGGATATGCGTATCGCGGTGGCAGCTGATATGCCGACGGTAGAATCGCATGATTTGGCACATCAGGTCGAAGATCATATTTGTGAACGATTTAATATTGTCGACACATCAATTCATGTGGAGCCTTATCATGAAGATTAACCATAACACCTTTGCCGGGCAAAAGTGAGGCCAATTTACGGCGTTATGATCCGGTTCGACCTTCATGCTGTAAGCAACGTTGTGCTTCAGCCAGGTCAGATTCACTGTCTGAAATAACCACCAAGGTGTCATTGGCTGCAATGACGGTAAAACCGGTGGGGGTGAGGTATTCATTGTCTCTGATTATCATGGTGATGTGGGCACTCTGCGGGAAGTTCAGGTCCACGATTTTTTTATTGACCGCATAATAGTCCGCTTTGATGTCGATCTCTTTAATGGCCGATTTTGGAATGTCAGGCTGCCATTTTTCGATGTCTGTATACGGCGATATATCTTCAGGAGAACCCACTTTAAGCCATTTGGCCACCACTGTTAAGGTGGTGCCCTGAATGAGTACAGACGTGACCGAGATAAAGAATACGATATTGAATATCATATCTGCTTTATCAATACCGGCCAGCAAAGGATAGGTGGCAAACACAATCGGCACCGCACCCCGTAAGCCCACCCATGAAATGTAAAACCGTCTTCTTAATCTCATCTTAAAAAACATTAGGCTGATAAGAACGCTGAATGGCCGGGCAACCACAATTAAAAACAAAGAAATAATGAGACCAATACCCATGAAGGGCACGATGTGTGATGGAAACACCAGCAGGCCTAAGGTCAGGAACAGCACAATTTGCATCAACCAGGCCAGTCCGTCATACATCTGTAAAATGGTGTTTTTATGAATCAGTTCCTGATTGCCCAAATAAACGGCACTGATATAAATGGCCAAAAAACCATTGCCGCCAAAAAAGTCGGTGGTCGAAAAAATAATAAACATCAAGGCAATCACCAACACCGGGTAGAGCCCTTCAAAACCCAATTTAATGCGGTTAATGAGTTTTTTACTGAGTTTACCAAAAGCAAAACCAAACACCCCGCCTAAAATCATTTGTTGTAAAAACATGGGAATAATTGAGGTGATGTTTTGGTCTTGATTAATGACCAGGGTTAGAAAGGCAATGGTAAGCACGTAGGCCATGGGGTCATTACTGCCGCTTTCCAACTCCAAGGTTGGGCGCAGGTTTTTTCTGAGTGTTAAATTCTTTGATCGCAAAATTGAAAACACCGCCGCCGCATCAGTGGAAGAAACAATCGAGCCCAATAGCATACTTTCATAAATGGTAAAGTCAGTGATAAGCCAGACAAAGTAACCCAGAGAAACTGCGGTCAATAAAACACCGACGGTGGACAACACCAAACCTTCTCGGAGGATTGGTTTTACGGCTGACCAGTGGGTACTTAAACCACCGGAAAATAGAATAAAATTAAGCGAGACAATACCAATAAATTGTGCGGCTTTCGGGTCATCAAAGTGGATGCCCCCAATGCCTTCAGAGCCTGCTAACATGCCAATGGCCAAAAACAATAACAGTGTCGGCACACCGAATCGATAAGATGTTTTACCGGCGACGATGCTGATAAACAATAAAATTGAGCCGACCAGTAAAATATTTTCTATCGTTAAATTCATGGCTTCATTGTTGAGTAAAATAGCCAGCTCCAATAATGAGCTGGCTTTTGCGAATAATTTGTCATTGACGCCGCTTTAACGATTGCGAAAGTCGGCAATGGTCATGAATCTTAATGACGTGGGCGCCTGAGCAATTATCCATAAGGCAATCAATCAGGTCAACAACTTAAACAGCCCATAAATCCATAAATGTATGAACCGGCATCTCTGACAGTCGAGCCGGGTTATTCACCGCCGCTTTAATTTCAGAGGCTTGCTTATGTGCAAAATGACCCTCCAATGCCCGCTCAAATTTATCAATCAACACCGGAATGCCTTCTTGGCGACGTTTACGATGACCGATTGGGTAATTCACGGTTATTTTATCGCTGTGGCTGCCATCTTTGAAAAAGATCTGAATGCTGTTACCAATGGCTCGTTTGTCGGGATCAAAATAGTCTTTGGTGAATTGGGGGTTTTCTTGAACCGTCATTTTCTCACGCAATTGATCAATGATGGGCCTCTGGGCGATGTCGTCTTCGTAATCTTCAGCAGTCAAACGACCAAAAGCCAAGGGTACGGCAACCATGTATTGTAAACAGTGGTCACGATCTGCCGGATTATCCAGTGGGCCGGTTTTATCAATGATGCGGACACCGGCTTCTTGTGTTTCAATGGCAATGCGTTCGATGTCATCTAATTTGTCCTTAACGCTGTCATGGAGAGACATGGCACATTCCACTGCGGTTTGGGCGTGAAACTCAGCCGGATAAGACAGTTTAAATAAGATATTTTCCATGACATATGTGCCGTATTCACGCTGCAAACTAAAGGCTTTACCCTTAAACAGCACATCATAAAAGCCCCAGGTTTTTGCCGATAAAGCTGACGGATAACCCATTTCTCCGGTTTTGGCCATTAAGGCCAATTGCACCGCACGGCGACAGGCATCGCCGGCAGCCCATGATTTGCGCGAGCCGGTATTGGGGGCGTGGCGATAGGTACGCAATGCACCACCGTCCAACCAGGCATTTGACACGGCATTACGTATTTCTTCGCGGTTACAACCAAGTAATTGAGCTGCCACCACCGTGGATGCGATTCGCACCAGAATTACATGGTCTATGCCGACCCGGTTAAAAGCATTGTCCAAAGCCAATATCCCTTGAACCTCGTGAGCTTTCACCATTGCAATTAACACATCGTGTACCGTCAAAGGGGGCTGATTGTCGGCAATGTTTTGACGTGATAAATAATCGGTAACTGCTAAAATGGCCCCCAAGTTATCAGAAGGGTGACCCCATTCGGCCGCCAACCAGGTGTCATTAAAATCAAGCCAACGGATCAATGTGCCGATGTTAAAAGCCGCTTGGACGGGTTCCAGTTGGTGTGAGGTTCCCGGCACTTTGGCACCATTAACTAAGGTGGCGCCCGGTACCACCGGACCTAAATGTTTAACACATTCAGGAAAGCGTAAGGCCAAAAGAGCACAAGCCAAACTGTCCATCAGACAATAATGGGCGGTGCGCAAGGCTTCTTCCGATTGCACCTCATAATCCATGACATAGTCCACCATATCCGTGATGATTTGATCAAAATCTGGGCGCTCTGCAGCGCGCACATCTGTTTTACTCATGATTAAAATCTCCTTGTTGATTGTCCTGACCACCGTGGTAATTGCATCAGCTTGGTGATCACTGTAAAACAATGAGTATAGTTGATATGGCTTAAAATGTCGACAATATACGCGTTAAACATTGACTATTGCTATAAATACAGTAATATTGTCGACAATAAACAAGTTTAAACCTGATGTGAGCCCGTTACTTAATACACCTGTTACCATCACCGATAAAATCTTTGTTGAATTGCGTCAGCAGATTGTCAATGGGGAAATTGTCGCCGGTGCTAAACTCAGTGAAGTTGAATTGGCGCAAAAAAATACCGTGAGTCGTGCCGTTATTCGGGAGGCCATTAACCGCCTGACTGCCTGTCATTTGGTGGAACGTAAAGCCAATATCGGGGCCCGTGTGGTGACCTTGACCGCTGTTGGTTTACAAGAACTTTATCAAGTTCGGGAAGCCTTAGAAGGTATGGCGGCACGTTTGGCGGCGCATCATATGCAGGACGATGAGCTGGCAGAATTACGCACTTTGTTGGATAATCACCAGCAGCAAGTACAAAAAGACGAAAACTATTACCAGGCGGCCGGTGATGATGATTTTCATTACCACATTATTTTAGGCAGCCACAATCAACATTTAATCACCATGTTGCTGGATGGCATATACCATTTAAGTCGCATGTATCGGGTACAATTCGGCATGAGCGGACCGCGTGTTAAACAGGCCTTTGATGAACATAAACAAATTGTCCAGGCCATTATTAATCGTGACCCTGAATTGGCGGAGTTGTTGATGCGCAGACACATTGTCGGCACCAAGAACAGTGTCAACAGCGAGCGCTTAGATAACATCCCTAAAACATGACACTACCATTAACCATTAAACGAATCGAGTAATCAATGAACACACAATACCGTAAACAATTGGCCGGTACTGAGCTGGCCTATTTTGACAGCCGCGAAGCGGTTGAAGCCATTCAACCGGGTGCATATGAGAAATTACCGTATACCTCAAAGGTATTGGCAGAAAACCTCGTGCGCAAATGCCCACCGGAAGATTTGCAGGCCGCTTTAACACAAATAATTGAACGGCGTCGGGATTTGGATTTTCCCTGGTATCCGGCGCGGGTGGTGTGCCATGATATTTTAGGGCAAACAGCCTTTGTGGATTTGGCCGGATTACGGGAAGCCATCGCCAAAAAAGGCGGAGACCCAAAGCAAATTAACCCGGTGGTGCCGACGCAATTGATTGTGGATCATTCCCTGGCGGTGGAACATGCCGGATTTGAAAAAGATGCCTTTGAAAAAAACCGCGCCATTGAAGAACGTCGAAATAAAGACCGTTTTCATTTTATCAATTGGTGTAAACACGCTTTTGAAAATGTCAATGTGGTGCCGCCGGGAAATGGCATTATGCATCAGATCAACTTAGAACGGATGTCTCCGGTTATTCAAATTCAAGATGGCGTGGCATTCCCAGATACCCTGGTGGGTACCGACAGTCACACACCAATGGTGGATGCCCTGGGCGTGATTGCTGTGGGTGTGGGTGGTTTGGAAGCCGAGAGCGTGATGTTAGGGCGACCTTCTTATGTGCGATTACCGGATATTGTCGGTGTGCATTTAACCGGTAAGCCACAACCGGGCATCACCAGTACCGATATCGTTCTGGCCATCACTGAATTTTTGCGCAATGAACGTGTGGTTGGTGCTTACATTGAGTTCTACGGTGAAGGTGCCGACAGTTTATCCCTGGTTGATCGTGCCACCATTTCGAACATGACCCCGGAATATGGTGCCACCGCCGCGATGTTTTATATCGACCAACAAACCATCGATTATTTACGCCTGACCGGTCGCGAAGAAGCCCAAATTAAAC
>QQUO01000075.1 GCA_008501575.1 Pseudomonadota bacterium | reverse complement strand
AAGCCGGCTGCCCCCATTTCCGACGGCAGCAAAGAAGGCCGATAACGGGGATCTTCATACATGGCATGATAAACCGTTTTACTAACCGGAAAATTGACATCAATACCTATCAGGTCCATTAAGCGAAACGGTCCCATGCGAAATCCGGCGGCATCCTGCATACAGGTATCAATGGTTTGAATATCCGCCATCTGTTCTTGGTATATTTTTAAGGCTTCACCGTAAAAAGGCCGTGCCACCCGATTAACAATAAATCCCGGTGTTGACTGGGCTTGAGCCGCCACTTTACCCCAGGCAGTGACGAGTTCTGTGGCTTGAGCAAGCACGTTTTGCTCTGTCTTCACACCGGCAATGACTTCGACCAATTTCATAATCGGTGCCGGATTAAAAAAATGTAAGCCCAACACCCGTTCGGGATGTTGTAAACAAGCCGCAATGGCGGTGATTGAAATAGAGGATGTGTTGGAAGCCAGCATTGTTTGTTCACCACAAATTTGTTCCAGCTGCTTAAATAAATTTTGTTTTACCGACAACTTTTCCAGCACCGCTTCAATCACCAATTCACAGCCTTTTAACTTGCTTAATTCATCAACTGCTGTGATGTTCTGTAACAGTGATTTTTTATCAGAAATATTGATTTTGCCTTTGTCGATGCGTTTATCAAGTCTGGCCGACAGGCCATCAATGGCTGTTTTAATCAGTGTTTGATTGATATCAAATAATTTAACCTGACATCCGTGTGCCGCCGCCACTTCAGCTATACCAATGCCCATGGTGCCGGCACCCAATACGGCAATTTTAGAAATCATGATTAATGTCCTTTAAATTGTGGTTTTCTTTTTTCGTTAAAGGCGGCAACACCTTCTTTAAAATCATGACTTAGGCCACACAGACGTTGCACATTACGCTCTCGTTCCAAATGCCCATCAAAATCATTTAAATACGATTCATCCAACAATAATTTAATATGGGTCATGGCCTTTGTGGGCCGTTGTGCGATTTCCTGAATTCGTGCCTCAACCCAGTCATCAAATGCCTCGTCACGAACAGCGGCATAAATCATGCCCCAAGCTTCGGCTTGTTCAGCTTGCACCGGTGTGGCCAGCATGGTGATGGCTTTAGCCCGCGCCAAACCGACCAGCTTAGGCAAAATCCAAGTGCCGTTACAATCAGGTATCAAACCAATTGATGAAAATGATTGTATAAATCGTGCTGAATTTTTAGCCACCACAATATCACAATTTAAAGCCAGATTAGCGCCGGCACCGGCTGCCACACCATTAACAGCACAAATAATCGGTGCTTTAATGCGTTTTAATAAGCGAATGCTGCGATTAAATCCTTGATCAAGCGTATCTCCCAAATCAAGTGGCTTATCATCATTCGCCTGTCGTTCAGCCAAGTCTTGACCGGCACAAAAGCCTCTGCCTTTACCCGATAACAAGACACAACGAATATCATCACGTTGCCCGATTTCAGTAAGGACAGACTGCAATTCATGATGCATTTGTTTGTTGAAAGCATTGAGTTTATCAGGACGGTTCAGGTAAATACGAGCCACAGAGCCATTCACAGATAACTCAAGGGTCTTGAGATTTGCTAAGGTATCAGTCATATATTTTGCGTTTGATGTTTGCCGGTTGCTGCTGCGCACCCAGAAATGAGATTATGTTTCGTCAGCACAGAATGGCCGCAATTGGCGGCCAATCGAAATTAAGCCAACAAGCTGTCTAAATAACCAAAGTACCAGGCAGCCCCAACTGCACCGGCCAGTATAATTAATGTAATCAGCCATTTTGCCAGACCGCCACCCCCTGTGCTATTAGGCTCACCAGCTGATGGTTTTTGTTTTGATTTTTTACTGTCCAGATCTAAAGCGGGGTCGCCCATACCGGGGGTTTGTACCAAAAAGCGAATGTTATCAATGCGAATTTCATCGCCCACTTGTAATTCTTTGGATTTGATTTTTTCACCATTCACATAGGTTCCATTGGAGGAGTCTAAATCCTTAATCACCAAACCGGTGGCATCGGCATCAATCTGCATGTGGCGACGTGAAACACCTTCGGCATTGACACAGATATGACAGTCCGAATGTCGACCAATGGTGGTGGTACCTCGTAACGGATATGTTTTACCAAAGTAGGCACCGGAAACACCCCGTAAAATAAACTGAGGTAAGGCCATACGAATTCGGGTTTTGCCATCATCTCCGGCTTTGTCTTTTTCTGTTGAGTCCAGCAGTTTCATATGAACTTGTGAAGCAATCAGCAAATCACCAGCACGGACTTCTCTGTCGTCTTTTACCAATTTGCCGTTGATGGACACCAAACTGGATTCATTGGGTACGGTCACTGAATAATCCGATCCCTTGACTGTCAGCGTCACATGAATGTCTGCTAAACCTTTGTCTTCAATCGTGATATCAGCGGCATTATCGCCACCAATGGTGTATTGCCCATTTTCCAACATAACGTCGGGGTGTTCGCCGTGTGGGAAGTGCAGTTTCATATTGGTATTCCGTATAAGTCGTTATTTATTATAAGCAAATAATAGGTCTCAAGCAACAAATCCTATCAGACTTGGTTAATTACTTCTGCACCACCCATATAAGACTTTAAAACATCCGGTACACGAATACTGCCATCGGCATTTTGATAATTTTCCATGACTGCCAACAGCGTCCGACCGACCGCTAAACCGGATCCATTTAAGGTGTGAACCAATTGCGGTTTTTTAATTCCCGGGGTTCTGAATCGGGCTTGCATGCGGCGGGCCTGAAAGTCCATACAGTTTGAACATGATGAAATTTCACGATAGGTATTTTGGGCCGGCACCCAAACCTCAATATCATAGGTTTTACTGGCCGAAAAACCCATATCTCCGGTACATAACACAATCACACGATACGGTAATTTAAGGGCTTTAAGAATATTTTCCGCATGGCCGGTCATCTCTTCCAAAGCTTGATTTGACTGTTCCGGATGAACCACTTGTACCATTTCAACCTTATCAAATTGATGTTGCCGTATCATGCCTTTGGTGTCTTTTCCGTAACTACCGGCCTCCCGTCTGAAACAAGGTGTATGCGCGGCCATTTTAATGGGTAAATCATCGGCTTCTAAAATACGGTCTGCCACCAAATTAGTCAATGGCACTTCTGCCGTGGGTATCAGATAACGGTTATCTTCAGTGATAAATGCATCATCGGCAAATTTGGGTAATTGACCACTGCCCAGCATGGCTTTATCATTCACTAAATAAGGCACATAATATTCATGATAGCCATGTTCATTAACATGGGTGTCCAACATAAACTGGCTTAAGGCACGTTGTAATCGGGCCAAATCACCGGACAGCACAGTGAATCGAGAGCCGGCAATATTTGCTGCAGATTCAGCATCTAACAAACCACGCATCGCCCCCAAATCAACATGGTCTTTAACCTCAAAATCAAATTCAGGCGGTTCGCCCCAAGTTCGAATTTCCACATTATCCGCTTCATCTTGACCCACCGGAACATCGTCTTGAGCCAAATTCGGGGTATATAGTGTTACCTGTTCCATCTCCGAAAACACATTCTGCAAAGCGGCTTTAGAAGCCTCCAATTGCTCACCAATGCTCGCCACTTGATCTAACAAGGGCTGAACATCTTGCCCTTGTGCTTTGGCTTGACCGATGGATTTTGAGATTTTGGTTCGCTGGCTTTGTAAAGACTCGGTTTCAATTTGTAATTCTTTTCTATGCTGTTCTAATTTTTGCCAAGTCTGCATATCCAATTGATAGCCTCGATCAGCTAATTTTTGCGCCACGGCTTGTAAGTCATCTCTTAATAATTGTGGGTCTAACATGTGCTGTGTGTATTTTTGTATGACCGGCTATTTTAGCCCAGTTAACCACTGATGAGAAGCCTGCAGTAAATAACAATTGAGCCATGCCCGCAATCAATCAACCATGCTTAATAAAGCCCATGACTGAACATTCATCAGGATGTTTTAAATGGATCTTGGGGTAAATTTTTGCTCACCCATGACTGGTGTGCCTGCAGTTCCTGTTGCGAAGCTTCAATGGTTTTTAAAGCCGGTAATTGGGATAAATCAAATTGCAATCCGGTGTCATTTTGATCACCATCTTGGTTTAGATTAAGTCCCATTTGACCACCGGTCATGGCTAAATATACCTGAGCCAATATTTGCGCATCCAATAAAGCCCCATGCAACGTTCTGTGGGCATTACTGATACCATAACGTTTGCACAATGCATCGAGGTTGTTACGGGCACCGGGGTGCTTCTGTTTGGCGATAACGAGACTATCAACAACCTCGGAAACCTGTTCAAGTTGTTGACCGTAGCCACATAATCTTAATTCGTTGTTTAGAAATTTAACATCAAAGGGGGCATTGTGCATCACCAATACCGCGCCCTCAATAAAGGTCATAAAATCAACCATTACTTCATGAAACTTCGGTTTATCCTGCAAAAACTCATTACTGATTCCGTGTACTTGCAGAGCCTCTTGTTCTACCGCAAATTCCGGGTTTATGTACTGATGATAGATTTCATCGGTGAGCTGTCGATTGCTAAGCACCACAGCGCCAATTTCAATCACCCGATGACCTTCTTCGGGTTTAATACCGGTGGTCTCAGTATCCAACATTATCAATCGTTTATCAGTCATTGCCGTTGTTCCGCTTGTTGTCTGGCCGCAGTATCGACCCGTTCATTGAATTCATGACCGGCATGGGCTTTGACCCAATGCCAATCAATGCTGTGGCCTTGGCACAATTGCGCCAACTGCTGCCATAAGTCGACATTTTTAACGGCCTTTTTTTGACTGGTACGCCAGCCGTTACTGCGCCAATTGGTTAACCACTGGGTGGCACCATCCATCACATATTTAGAATCTGTGTATAACTGAATGTCACAGGCTTGTCGCAGACAAGCCAGGGCTTTAATCACAGCAGTCAGTTCCATGCGGTTGTTGGTGGTATCGGTGTCGCCGCCGGTAATTAATTTTTCGTGACCATTGTACTGTAACAGCGCCGCCCAGCCACCGGGACCCGGATTTCCCAAACATGAGCCATCCGTATAAATGTTAATTTGTTTATTGGGTACAGTCAAAACGAAATTCCTTTGGCTTGCAAGCAGTCGAAATAAGGGGCATTATAAGGCCTGTTATTAAAAATGAAATCATAACATGACTATTCAAGTGACACCCATAAAAGCCTTTACAGATAATTACATATGGGCCATTCATGATAACCAGCATTGTTACGTGGTTGATCCGGGCCAAGCCGAGCCGGTCAATCAATTTATTGCTGATAAGCAATTAAGCTTATCAGGTATTTTAATTACCCATCATCATAACGATCATGTGGGCGGCATGGTGTCATTACAACAACGCCATCAGGTGCCGGCCTGGGGACCTGATGATGATCGCATCAATGGTGAATTACAGGTTGTCACCGAACAAAATCAGGTGGATTTACAAGCATTGAGTGTTTGCTTACAGGTGTTGTTTATTCCGGGTCACACCATCAGCCACATTGCTTTTTATAATAATGATTGGCTATTTTGTGGCGATGCATTATTTTCATTGGGCTGTGGTCGTATGTTTGAAGGCCATCCGGCCATGTTTGTGGAGTCACTGAATAAAATTAAAGCACTGCCTGAGCATTTGGCTGTTTATTGTGGACATGAATATACCCAGGACAATTGTCGCTTTGCACGTGCGTTAGAACCTGACTCACAAGCGCTGATGGAATTTTGTCAGCAGATTAAAAAACTTCGGGCACAACAAAAACCCAGCTTACCGTCTCGTTTAAGCACAGAATTAAAATTAAATCCATTTTTGCGCACTGCCGACAACGATTATCAAAAGCTGGTTCAAAACCATCTCAAAACCCCAATTAACGATGCCATCACATGTTTTGCGGCTTTACGACAGTGGAAAGATAATTTTTAGAATTTTTACAAAAATAAGCCAAAATCGGTTATGATAATAAATTGAACTTTTGAGGTTAAAGTGCAAATTTATCGGCACATACCAAAGCTTTTACTATTGGGCTTTTGGGTAAGCAGCCTGGCACTTGCGCAACAACAAGACCTCTCCCAGGAAAATAAGCCACAGCCAATCCCACCCTCAATTAAGGATCAAATCTGGCGCATTGGTTTTTTTCACGCACCACCTTTGGGTTTTCTGAATGACTCTGGCGAAGCTGAAGGATTTGCTGTCGATTTATTAAATCGCATCGCTGCAGACAATCAACTCACCATTGAATGGCAGTATGCAGATTTCCCCGAATTGATAAGGGCCATTAAATTGGGTGCCATCGATATATTTCCCGGTTTAGGCTACAGCGATGAACGGGCCAAATATTTACTTTATAGTGAACAATCATTTATTAATGTTTGGGGTCAGGTGTTTTTACCAATCAATTCCAAAGTCGAGACCATCTTTGACCTTGAAGGTAAAACCATTGCCATGCTTAATGGCGGCATTAATGGTGACAACTTTTTAAAACAATGCCGTCAGTTTGAAGTCAAATGTCATGCCACCTATGCCAATTCTTATGAAGACGTTTTTGCTTTATTGGCGTCTGACAAAGTGGATGCGGTGGTGGCGAATAATATTTACGGCATTTCCATGGCAAAACAATACCGGTTTTTTGCCAGTAATATTATGTTTAACCCTTTCCAAGTCTTTATCACGCAAAACCCGGACAGTAACCGGGCTTTTCTGATGATCTATGATCGCACCATTAAAGCCTGGAAAAAAGACCCCAACTCTTATTATTATCAAGCCCGTCAAAAATGGTTAGATACCACCGCTGATGAACCCTTACCGCAGTGGTTTTATTACACCCTGTTTTCTGTGCTGCTGGTGGCTTTGGGTGGTCTTATGGCTGCCATTTTTTACCACCAAAAGTTTCACAAATCAATGGCCATTATTCTGTCTCAAAGAAAGCAATTAAGACAGATTATTAATCACATGCCACATATAATCTATGTTCATAATTATCAAGGTGATGTGGTGCTGTTAAATCACAGTGCTGCTGAATTTTTTGGATTACCCATTATTGATTATGAACCCTTTAATATTTACCAATTCCTCAATGACCATCCACAATTTAAACATCTGATAGAACACAGATCCGCCGCCAGCAGTGTTAACAGTGAAGTTAAGGTCAAAAATAAGCAAATGCAAATCAGAGATTTAATGGTGTCCAAGACCCCGTTAACAAACGAATCTTCCAAGTCCAATTTAATGCTAACTGTGGCTGTTGATATGACTGAGAGAAAAAACTTTGAAATGCAGATTAAATATCTGATGCAACACGATGAGTTAACCGGACTGGCTAATATCAATCTCATCCGCGATCATCTACAACAGGGAATCGATCAATGTGCCGATAAATCATGTCACGGTGCTTTATTGTTTATCGATATTGATCAATTTAAAACCCTTAATGATGCCCAGGGTCATCGCTTCGGTGATGTGGTCTTAAAAACGGTGGCACAACGCTTATCAACATTAATTCGTGTTAATGACTTAGTCGGTCGCCTTGGCAGTGATGTGTTTCTATTGCATTTATCCAATCTCAATGCCGACATCGCCTTGGCAGAAAAAAAGGCCCTTGAATTTGCTGAGGGCGTATGTGATCGTATTTGTGACCCCATAATCTACGAACAAAACACCTATCATGTAACAGCCTGCATAGGATTGACGCTCTATCCCCGTGACGGCCAGCGAGTCACGACCCTATTACAACGTGCTGACACAGCCTTGTATGAGGCCAAAAATCGTGGTCGCAGCCGAATTCGGGTGTTTAAAGAGACCATGGAACATGCGGTCAAAGAACGCCATGCATTGGAAACCGACATTCATCATGCTTTGAAAAATAATGACATAAAACTGTTGTTCCAGCCGATTTTAACTTTTAATGATGACTTGTATAACGGCTGGGAAGCCCTGGCTCGCTGGCAGCATCCCCAACGGGGGCTGTTAATGCCGGATACCTTTATTCCCATAATAGAACAAGCTTCTTTAATGAGCCAATTTGGTTATTGGGTGTTTGAACGGGTCTGTCAACAAATCCAATCGCATCAAAAACATAATCCAAATGAACAATTTTACATCAGTGTCAATATATCGATGAGTCAGCTTAGAGATCGGCATTTCATTGATCACATCAGCCAACTCATCAATCGCTATAAAATTGCACCGGGATACCTGGAATTTGAAATGACAGAATCCATCTTAATGTACGAAAGCAGACAGGCCACTGAGATACTCAATCAGCTTAAACTATTGGGAGTTCGTATTGCCATTGATGATTTTGGAACCGGATATTCCTCCTTTACCCATCTAAAACAACTGCCCATTGATAAAATTAAAATTGACCAGTCATTTATCGAAGATATTCCCGACAACACTGAACATGTGGCCATGGTGCAAAGCATCGTTGCTATGGCCCGGGCCATGAAATTGCAGGTTGTGGCAGAAGGGGTGGAAACAAAAGCCCAATTTGAATTCCTCAAAACCCTGCACTGTGATTATTACCAGGGTTTTTATTTCGCAAAACCAGCAAGCTTATTAAAAGTTAAGACTTAGGCGGTGGTTGATTACGGGTAAAAACCCAATTGTTATCATCAGACAAATTGGTTTGAAAGCGGTAATCATCCACCGTTAGTTTTTGTATGGCTGCAGGCTCAGTGATGCGATTCTTGATAATGGCACGGGCCATGGCTCCACGTGCAATTTTTGCGAAGATGGCCACCACTCGGGTTTTACCGTCTTTGCTGTCTTTAAAGTTAATGTTGATAATTGGGGCCTTGATATTTTTGGCATTAATGGCTTTGAAATATTCATTGGAAGCCAAATTAATCACCACATCATCGTCATTCAAGTCAGCGTTTAAGCGGTCCGTTATGGTGTTGCCCC
>QQUO01000145.1 GCA_008501575.1 Pseudomonadota bacterium | reverse complement strand
ACCTGTTTTAAATCGAGTCTTTGGTTTTTGAGCACCACCTGTTCTAATTGTTGGCATAAATCCCGGGCAGCATGTTGTGGATCGATGGGGTCTTGTTGCTGCAGCTTTTGGGCAATGGCTTTTTTTAATGCGTTGTTTTTGTTGCCAAGTTGTGCTTGAACTCTTTTTAGCGTTGAAGTCTGATTAATGTTAGCCAGAATGTGTTGTTGTAAGTCTAATGATTGTACCGATAACAACAAATCACCCAATAAGCCTTGGCGAGTGAGACCCTCAACGGCGGCCTGTCGTAAAGGCAATGCCTGGCCGTGTTCAATTAAATGGGCTTTGGTTTCGTTGCTTTTAAGTTGTTGGGCAATGGTTAAATGTGTGTCTGTCTGTTGTTCAGCTGTGACTGCAGCTAACAAATGGCTCAGTCTTTTTTCGGCCAGTTGTTGCAGGTCATTGATTGGGTGCTTGGCCGCAACATTTTGCAATACACTGAGCTCATTAATGCGATTAAGGGCGGCTTTTTGTACTTTTATACTGGAATCATGGAATACCAACTCCGATAAGTGAGCCATGAGTTCGGGGTCAGTACCATGTTGTACAGCCGTTAATCGGACTTGTTCGTTATTGCTTTGCCATTTTGGTTTGTTAAACCAAGAAAGGATACTCATCAAGCCACCTTGGATAATAAGTTATGTTCAATAAATCGCAATTGTGCGCTGCTGTCGTTAATGGTTAACAATTGACGCGATTGTAGTTCAATCGGTAAATGTGCTGAAAACCACTTAATGTGTTTTTTAGCCATGCGACAACCACGCGCCTGACCATAGAATGCATGTAAATTTAACACATGTTGATATAAGGTTGTCATAATTTCGGACATGGTTGGTGCTGCGATGTGTCGGCCGGTGTTGAGATAAGCATTTATTTGCTTAAATATCCACGGGTTACCTTGGGCCGCACGGCCAATCATCAAGCCATCACAGCCGGTATATTGTTGCACTTTTTGGGCTTTTTCAGGGCCATCGATATCGCCATTGGCGATGACCGGGATACTGAGCTGTTGTTTGACGGATTTTATCAGTTCGTAATCGGCATGGCCGGTGTATTTTTGTTGCTGGGTACGGCCATGAATAAACAACGCCGCGATACCTGCTTGTTCGGCATCTGCAGCAATGCGCTGGATATTGCAATTATTGATGTCGGTTCCCAGTCTGGTTTTTAAGGTCACCGGAACAGTCACGGCATCCACCACCGACTCACAAATGGCTTTAATCTGTTCGGGGTAAGCCATCAGTGCTGAACCACAACGTTTTTTGGCCACTTTTTTTTGTGGACAACCCATATTAATGTCAATAATTTGGGCACCATTAATGACGTTATGTATGGCTGCCCTGGCCATGGCTTTAGGGTCAGAACCGGCGATTTGTACCGCAATGGGACCGGGTTCTCCGGCATGGTTCATGCGAAAGCGGGTTTTGGCTGTTTTTAATAAAGACAAATCACAACTGAGCATTTCACCAACTGCATAACTGGCGCCTAAATTTTTACACAGTTGCCGATAGGGGCGGTCAGTCACACCGGCCATCGGTGCCAGTATCACCGGATGTTCAATTATATAAGGGCCAATATGAAACGACATTATTGATTTACACCAATTGGCTGAATATTTTAAAGCCGGATACCCAGGTGGCAATGGCAGAGCCGACATTGGTGAGAATAAATACCAGTAAGACCCGGGTCACCGGATTTTTCCACCAACCTGTTAATTTCATGGCATCGGTTTGCAACGATTCAAAATCCTGGACTTTGGGCTTGCGTACCATGGTTTCCACCAGTGCCGCCACCATACCGGCTGCAATGGTCGGGTTTAATGAGGTAAAGGGCGCGGCCAGCATGGCGGCTAAGATGGTCAGTGGATGCCCTCCTGCAACAGCGGCACCGATACCGGACAAAATACCATTATAAAGAAGCCAAATTTTAATCATTGACCAACCCAGAGCCTGTTCGGTGGCAAACCCCCAAACAAAACCAGTCAGGATAATTATGGTGATGAGCCAAGGCAGTAATTTAACCCATTTCTTTTTTGGGGGGATGGTTTCAAGTTCAGCGAGGGTGTTTTGGTCTTTATTGGCTTGCAGGGTGTATTCGGATAAACCTTTGAGGTGGCCGGCACCAATGACCACCAGTACCTGAGGTTTGTCTTTGTTGCTGTCTAATTGCCGGGCCTGAACATGAAGTTGGGCCGCCATATATTGATCACGCTCATCAATTAAGGCGCGGTAAATACCGGCTGAGTTTTGTGATAACTCACTAAAGGTGCTTTCCAGCATATCACCGGTTTTCAATTTCTCAATTTCTGCGTCACTGATTTCTGATTGTTCAAAAAAACCACCGAAGCCAAAGATTAAATTAACCTTTTCCATAAATGACAATGAGCGCCAGGTTCTTTTCATGGTAATACCCACATTGCGGTCAATGTTCCACACCGGCAATTCTTTGGCCTGGGCTGATTCAATGGCTTGTTTCATTTCGGCGCCGGGTTCAATGCCCAGTTGGTTGGCCAATCTCTTTTGGTAGGCACTCATGGCTAAATTGGTGGCAATCACACCGGTTTGTTTTTGTTTGATGATACTGATTAAATTTAAATTGCGGTAGCGATTGCTGTCAGTCAATGCCTGATAGCGTAGCTCATCCAATTCGATGGCCACCGCATCATAATCACCGTTTTCAATGAGGTCTTTGACCACGTCAGCACTTTTCTGTGAGATATGGGCGGTTCCCAGCAGGGTGTATTCGATGCCTTCAAATTCGATGATGTTATGTGGCTGGTCGGCCAGCAAAGAAGCTAAATCCACGTTTAGTACCCAAAAAAAGCGGCTATTTTAGCACCGATGGGCCTGTAATTGTATGGTTTGACCACTGTGTCGTGGGATTTAGTCTTAAACCAGTGACGGATATTTTTGTTTGTAGATGGCGTGCAAAAACTATATGATAAAACCATTCAATTTTATTCTGTAAACTCATGATAAAACACCGTTACCATGCCTGAAACCGGCTCGTCAGATTTATTATTCTGGAATGCCCTGGCCTTGATTGTGGCCGCCAGCGTGTTTGTGCCGGTATTCGTGAAAATAAAATTTGGTGCGGTGTTGGGTTATTTGGTGGCCGGTATAACCGTCAATTTATTCTTTTCCGGCGGCTTTTCTGAGCACCCTGAAGAATTACTGCATTTTTCTGAGTTTGGGGTGGTGTTGTTCTTATTTGTTATTGGTCTGGAATTGAATCCTGCCACCTTATGGGATATGCGCAAAGATATTTTTGGCTTGGGTGCGGCTCAAGTAATTGTTTGTGCCTTGGTTATCGGCATTTTGGCTTATTCAGTTGGTATACATTGGTCAGGCTCGGTGGTGATTGGAAGCGGTATGGCTTTAAGTTCCACCGCCATTGTTATGAGTCAATTAAGTGAAAAGGGTGAACGTCGCAGTGTACATGGCCGTAAAACATTCGGTATTTTGTTGTTCCAGGATCTTGCCATTGTGCCGTTGTTGTTATTGGTGACATTATTAGCGCCCACCGGTGAAGATGTTACTTTATTGGAAAGTTTAATCGATATTGGATTAGCGGTGGCTGCCATTGTGGCTTTGATATTGATTGGTTATTACGTGTTGGATCATATTTTTCGCCTGCTGGCATCCACCGGCCTACATGAAATCATGACCGCCAGTGCCTTAGGTTTAGTGATTGCTGCTGCCTTATTAATGGATATGGTGGGTATGTCAAATGCCATGGGTGCTTTTTTAGCCGGGGTGATGTTATCTGAATCTTCTTATCGCCATGAAGTTAAAGCCAATATTGAACCCTTTAGGGGTTTATTTTTAGGCTTATTTTTTATGGCAGTGGGTTTGGCTTTAGATTTACGGGTGGTGATGGAAAATTGGCTGTTAATATTAAGCATTGCACCTGTGGTTATGTTGCTTAAAATTATTTTGTTGTATTTGGTTAGCCGGCTCTTTAAACATGACCATAACACTTCAATCCGCCTGGCTTTTGCGTTACCACAATTGGGTGAATTTGGTTTTGTGCTGTTTTCAGCGGCGGCTGCCGTGGGTATATTTTCGGGCAATGTTTCATCCATACTCATTGCCATCGTGTCGGTGACCATGATGATGTCACCATTGCCTTTGTTGTTTCAAAAATGGTTTATAAACAAAGATTTACAAGATGTATTGGATGAAACATTCGAGGACACCCGAGGCAATGTTTTAATTATCGGTTTTGGTCGATTTGGCCAAATGGTGTCTCAACCTCTGTTCGCCGATGGCTATGATGTCACCATTTTGGACAATGATGCCAGACGTATCCGAGAAGCCCGTGGTTTTGGTTTTAAGGTTAATTTTGGAGATGGTACTCGACGTGATATTCTGCGTGCCGCGGGTGCAGACAGCAGTGAAGTGGTGATTTTTTGTACCAATAATCCGGAAGTTACCAACCGCAGTATTCGGGCCTTGCAAGCCATCAACCCGCAAGCCAAAATCTTTGTGCGATCTTATAATCGCCGACATTCAATTGATTTACACGACATGAATGTGACTTTTTCCATTCGGGAAACTTTTGAAAGTGCCTTGATTTTGGGTAAACAAGTTCTGATTGAGCTCGGTGTTAGTGAAGAACAGGCCAGTGATTATATTGAAGACATCCGAATTCGGGATTTGGAGCGGCTACAAGAACAGGCTGAGGGCGACATGGAGTCCGGCATGGAGCGGGTATTACGCAAACCGGTGAAACCGGATTAACTGTTTGTGACAATCAAGTCAGCCATTGTTTTATAGCGGTTAAAGAGGTTTTGGATATTGTCAGGGGGTAAACTAATGTGGCGGTCTTGTAAAAATTTCGGATTGTATAATTTAGAAAATGACCGTTCCCCTAAATCACAGGCAAAGGTGACGATGTGTTGATTTTTAGGTCCTTGTGCGGCTGCAAATATGGCCCCCGCCACATTCAAAGCACCACTGCTACCCAGTAAAATGCTATCATGGTGTAGCAGATGACGTGAGAGGGCCACCAGATCCTGATCAGGTAAATTAATGGCACAGTCAACCTGTGCTTGTTTAAAGTTAGCCACCGCCCGCATTATGCCAATACCTTCTGTAAATGAATCGCCGCTGGCTTTAAATTGGCCTGTTTTTAAATAGTGATACAGTCCTGAACCATCTGGGTCAACCAACCAGGTTTTGATGGTATTGTTCTGTTTTTTTAAATATTGGGTGACCCCTGCAATGGTGCCGCCGGTGCCACTGACTGAAACCACAGTGCTGACCCGCCCATCCGTTTGTTGCCATATTTCCGGTCCGGTTGTGTTGTAGTGGGCTTGGGCATTGGCGGTGTTTTCAAATTGATCCGCCCACCAATAATCAGCTTGTTGGTCGGCCAATCTTTTGGCGGTGTGATAAAAATGATTGGGGTCGGCAAAAGGACAAGGGTCAACCAATTTGAGTTGGGCGCCATATAATTCAATTAAACGCTGTTTTTCGAGTGATTGACCTTTTGGCATCACCACCAGCATGTTAAAGCCGAGCGCTCTGGCCACCAGGGCCAGGCCAATTCCGGTATTACCTGCTGTGCCTTCCACAATGGTCATACCCGGTTTTAACTGCCCAGATTCAATGGCCTCTAAAACCATTTGTCGTGCGGCTCGGTCTTTAATGGAACCGCCGGGATTTTGGTATTCACATTTTAGATAAATGTGGCTGCCGGTGAGTTCGGACAGCGAAGGAATTTTGATTAAATCGGTGTGACCGATGGCTTCAATGATGTTGTTCTTTATGTTCATGACATGGTGAGTGTTTTTTTTGAGTCATTGTACCATTCATTGCTTATCTGAACAGTAACCTCTGAGCTCAATGCTGTCATCATCAATGTGTCGATGGATTGGGGTTTTAATGTTGTGATAAAGTGATTTAAATAGTTTGCGTTTAAAAGGGTTGAGTCTCGGCGGTTATGGCTTAAGATAAGGGGTTTTAGATTTAAAGTGATTGTCATGAATGCGTTTATTGCTGATTTAGTGAATAAGGTCAAACCTTCGGCCACCATTGCGGTATCCATGAAGGCGGCGGCATTAAAGGCCGCCGGTCAGGATGTCATCGGTTTAGGAGCCGGAGAGCCGGATTTTGATACCCCCGAACACATTAAGCAAGCGGCCATTGAGGCCATTAACCAAGGTCAAACCAAATACACTGCCGTGGATGGCACGGCGGCACTCAAACAGGCCATTATTCATAAATTACAGCGTGATAATGATGTTGACTATCAAGCCAATCAAATCCTGGTATCCAATGGTGCCAAACACAGTATTTTTAATTTACTCAATGCGGTGATTAATCCCGGTGATCAGGTGATTATTCCGGCACCGTACTGGGTTTCCTATCCAGATATGACTTTATTGGCCGGTGGCCAGTCAGTGATTGTGGAGACTGACGCCAGCAATGCCTATAAAATGACTGCCAAACAATTGGCCGCAGCAATCACTGGAAAAACCAAATTAGTTATTCTAAATTCACCCAGTAATCCCACCGGTCAAGTGTACTCCCAGGCTGAATTAAGAGCCATTGGTGACGTGCTACAAGATCATCCTCAGGTGTTGATTATGACAGATGACATTTATGAACACATCTATTGGGGTGATGAGCCTTTGTCCAATTTGGTGGCTTTGTGCCCTGAAATCCGTGATCGGGTGATTCTTATTAATGGCGTATCCAAGGGTTACGCCATGACCGGTTGGCGCATTGGTTTTGCTGCGGGCCATCAGGACATCATCACTGCCATGCGTAAACTGCAATCTCAAAGCACATCCAATCCCAGTTCCATATCGCAAGCGGCGGCTGTGGCTGCTTATAACGGCCCGCAAGATTGTTTAACAACCATGAAAGATGCTTTTAAAGAACGCCATGATTTTGTGGTACAAGCGTTAAATGACATAGAGGGCATGACTTGTTTGCCGAGTGCCGGTGCATTTTATGCCTTTGTGAATGTTGCGCCATTAATTGCATCACATGCTGATTGTGCAGATGATGTTGAGTGGGCCAGCTGGTTATTGGAAAAAGCCGGTGTGGCGGTGGTACCGGGGACGCCGTTTGGTGCGCCGGGACATGTGCGAATTTCTTTTGCCACCGGTATGGATGTGTTGCAACAGGCCATGGCCCGGATTAAACAAGCGGTTGAACAATAACAAAGGATTAAACATGCGATATCGAATGATTGTACAGTTTGCAGAACTGTCGCTTAAAGGCAAAAATCGCCATCGGTTTATAAAAAAATTACGCAAGAATATCAAAGATAAGCTTAAAGCATTGGATTATGAATGGCCGGTTATTGCCATACATGATCGCATTTATGTGAATGTGGCCGATAATGTTTCCAGGGAAACCGCCAAACAGGTGGTCCATGAATTGGCCCGTTTGCCTGGCATCGCCTGGTTAAGTTTTGTTTATTGGTTTAACGAACAGCATTATCAATTCCTATTGAATAAGCCTGAGCTGACAGCACTGCATGATTTGCTGGCTCGCCTGGCACGTGAACATTATCAGCCTGATCACAGTTTTGCAGTACGTGTGAAGCGCCGTGATAAGAGATTTGCGATGAAATCTCAGGATTTTGAGCGGGAAATCGCCACCACCATACTGCAGCACAGCGACTGGCAAAAGGTTAACCTCAGTCAGCCCGACCAGACATTTTATGTGGACATCGCTTCAGACGGGGTGTCGGTGCATTGTGAGAAAATTATTGGTGTGGGCGGTTTACCGGTGGGTTCAACCGGTCAGGTTCTGACCCTGTTGTCCGGTGGCTTTGATTCACCGGTGGCAGCCTGGCTGATGGCTAAACGCGGTTGCCAAACCGATTTTATCCATTTTACTGCAGGTCACCAGCCGCTTGCGGACATTGAACAAGATAAAATTGTTCGTACGGCAAAAATTGTCAGTGAAAGTAGCGGTTTTGTCAGGCTTTTTATGGTGCCGTATACTTATTTTGATCTGGCTTTGATGGAACTGGATTTAGATTATGATTTGATTTTATTTCGACGCTTTATGGCGCGTGTGGCCACTGAACTAATGCCCTTAATTGAATCTCAAGCACTGGTAACCGGAGATAATTTAGGGCAGGTTGCCTCACAGACCTTGGAGAATATGGAATCCATGAATAAAAGCACTGATGCCATGATCCTCAGACCCTTGTTAAGTTACAATAAACAAGACATTATTGCCTTAAGCGCGGACTTAGGCTTATTCGAAGTCTGCCGTGAACCACATAAAGATTGTTGTGCCTTGATTTCAAAAAACCCCCGGACCAGGTCACGCAGTTATGTTCTTGAAAACTTAGAACAAACACATTTAGCAAATTACCAGGATCTCATCAATGAGACCCTGGCCGATGCCATTGAGTTGACATTTTATTTTGGACAACTTGTCAATAAGCAATCCATCGACAGGCGTATTCATGGTCAATAAAATAATTTACAGGTGGCTGGTACTTTTATGTGTTTTTGTACTGACTTCGGGATTGAAGGCGCAACCTTTTAATCACATCCAGGCCACCAAATTAACTGAATTTCAGGTGTATCCAATCAATGGTGTTGATTTGATTGAACCGTCTGGCCTGACTTTAAAAAAAGGAACACTCTACACCGTGGGTGATAAGCACCGAGCCATTTACCGTTTAGATATTGTGGATCAAGAAGCCTGGTTAAGCAAAGAGCAGGTATTACATAGTGAGCGTGATTTAGGGGTTTCGGTATTGGATTTAGAAGGCATCACCACTGTTAATGATGATTTTGTTCTGGTTTCAGAAGCGCACCATCGTTTAATTCATGTGCAAGATAATCGCTTACGATGGCTACCTGATCAGGGAAATGATTTATTCCAATCTGCTTTTGATGCCGGCTTACTGCAATTACATAATGCCGGCTTAGAAGGACTTG
>QQUO01000143.1 GCA_008501575.1 Pseudomonadota bacterium | reverse complement strand
AACTTAAGTTTATACGCTGATGTTGAAACCGATGTTAAAGTGATTGTTGAGGCTTTGGAAGAAGACGCTTAATTTTTACATTAGCAGAACACTGAGAAAAGCCGGTTTCGTTAAAAAATCGGCTTTTTTTGTGTTCGTTTTCAGGCGGCTCGTGTAGACTATTTATTCGCTTTAATAAACTTTATTTTATATCAATTAATATGTCTGAAATATACCCCATTAATCAAGGTGATGCCACCCAGCCTTTAAAAACACCGCCCCATTCATTGGAGGCAGAACAGGCCGTTATTGCCGGCTTGTTGTTGGTGCAATCGGCTTGGGATAAAGTCAGCCATTTACTGAGTGAAGATGATTTTTATTTTGCCAAGCACAAATCCATCTATCAGGGAATCTGTTTTTTAAATGCCCAGAATGAACCCTGTGATGTGGTGACGGTCAGCGAATGGTTACAGTCTCATGAGTTAGAAGATAAAACCGGTGGCCTGAATTATCTCAGTGAAATTGCCAACAATTATCCGGTGGCATCCAATATTGGCGCCTACGCAAAAATTGTGCGAGATCGTTCTGTTCTTCGGCAGATGATTGAAATTGGCAATCAACTGGCAGAAAGTGCTTTCAACACCGAAGGACAAAGTGCCGATGATCTCATCGAGAATGCCGAAAAACTGGTGTTTAAGATTCGTGAACAAAGCCTTAAGTCCAAATCAGGATTTCATGACATTAAACAGGTATTGGCAGAAACAATCGATCGCTTAGAAAAATTATCAGAGCACGATGGTGACATCACCGGCATTCCTTATGGTTGGGGTGATTTGGATCGCCTGACCGCCGGTTTGCATAAATCAGATTTGGTGGTGGTGGCGGGAAGACCGGCCATGGGTAAAACATCTTTTGCCATTAATATTGCAGAACGGGCGGCATGTAATGACCAGCATGTGGCGGTGTTTAGTATGGAAATGGCGGCCACCCAATTGGTCACCCGGATGTTTTCATCTTTGTCACAAATTGACTCCAATAATTTAAGACTGGGTAAAATCAGCGATACTGAATGGCCGCGATTGTCACAAACCAGTGATATTCTGCAATCTGCATCAATTTATATTGATGACACACCTGCCTTAACCCCCAATGAAGTGTTGTCCAAATGTCGCCGTTTAAAAAATACCAAAGGGCTTGATTTGGTGGTTATTGACTACCTGCAATTAATGCAGGTAAAAGGTAAAAACACGGAAAACCGAGCCACTGAAATTTCTGAGATTTCCCGGGGCTTAAAAGCCCTGGCTAAAGAATTGAATGTGCCGGTGATTGCCTTATCACAGCTGAACCGGTCATTGGAGCAACGCCCTAATAAACGGCCCATCATGTCTGATTTACGTGAATCAGGTGCCATTGAGCAAGATGCTGATTTAATTATCTTTATTTATCGTGATGAAGTGTATAACCCGGAAACCGAAGATAAAGGGGTGGCTGAGATTATTATCGGTAAACATCGAAACGGTTCTATTGGTAAAGTAGAGCTTCTGTTTCGTGGTGCTTATACCCGTTTTGATAATTTGGATAAGCGTCATTTTGACGTTGATGTTGAGGATGTTCAAACCTTTTAATGATGTATCCGGAACGGGGCACCAGCGCCCATATTAATTTATCGCATTTACTGCATAATATTGAAGTTTTCAAAAAATTGCACCCCGGACCCATTATGGCTGTGGTTAAGGCCGACGCCTATGGCCACGGCTTGGCACGGGTTACTGATTCGCTTAAAAGCTGTGATGCCCTGGCTGTGGCCACCATCGAAGAAGCCATGCAGTTACGCAGTTTTATTCCGGATAAACGGATTTTATTATTGGAAGGTGTGTTTAACGCCGAGGAGTTGGAACTGGCGATTGAGCAGCGGTTTGATCTGGTTGTGCATCAGTTTTATCAGCTTGATGTGTTGCTGAAATCAAGTAACGCCAAACCACTTTTAAATGTCTGGTTAAAAGTGGATACCGGCATGCACCGATTGGGTTTTGACTGGGCCGATTATCCTCAGGTTTTAGACCAGTTAAAACAGGTTAAAATGATTAAAGAGATTCGCCTGATGGCCCATTTTGCTCAATCAGATCAGGTTGATCATCAACAAACACAACTACAGCTTCAGCGCCATCAAATACTACAACAACATGATTTTGAATGTTCTTTTGCCAATACCGGGGCGGTTTTAAACGGTTTGTCATGTGCCGGTGAATGGGCTCGCGTTGGCCTCGGTTTATACGGTATATCACCCTTGGCAGATCGGTTTGCTGCTGATTTTGACTTGCGCCCGGTGATGCAACTAAGTGCTAAACTTATTTCTATTAAAACCGTTAAACAAGCAGAAACAGTGGGATACAGCGCACAGTTCACCTGTCTCCAGGACATGTTGGTGGGCATTGTCGGTATGGGTTATGCCGATGGTTATCCATGGAGCGAGCACCACAGCCATGTTGTTATTCGAGGACATCAAGCGCCGATTATCGGGCGCATATCCATGGACATGATGGCCATTGATTTATCTGCTGTTAAACAACCGTTAATTGGGGAGCCGGTCCACATTTGGGGTTCTGAACAAGCGGTTGAACAGGTGGCTAAAGAATTACACACCATTCCATATACCTTGGTGTGTGGCATTACCGGACGGGTTAAATTCCATGTCATTGACAGCCTTTAAAAATTATTTCAAAAACCAGGTGAAAGCCGGTGAGTGGCCGGTGCTGCTGTGGTCGTATCTGTACTTTGTGTTCTTACTGACCGGGTATTTTATTCTCAGACCCATTCGTGAGGAAATGGGAGTCACAGCAGGCACTGAAAACTATGGCTGGTTGTTTTTAAGCACATTTATCATGATGCTCTTGTTGCAACCGTTTTACGGTCGGGTGGTGTCACGATATGCCCGCAAACAATTTATCCCCATTGTCTATGGTTTTTTCGGGTTGATGATTTTTTTAATTTGGGCCGGCTTCCATTGGGTGGGTAAAGACAGTGTGGTGTTGGCCCGCGTATTTTTTGTTTTTGTGTCGGTTTATAATTTATTTATTGTCTCTATTTTTTGGAGCTTTATGGCCGATGTCTACAGTAAGGAGCAGGGCGCTCGCTTATTTGGCGTAATCGCTGCCGGCGGCAGTACCGGTGGCATCATTGGCGGGCTCATCACCAGTCAATTGGTGTTTTTGGTAGGCACCATTAATTTATTATTGATTTCTTTGTTTTTTTTATTAATTTGTATTTATGCAGTACTGCGTATCAGACGTTACGCCGGTGAATCCAAAGTTAATCCCGAGGCGCCCCTGGGTGGCAGCCCCATGGAAGGCTTTAAATTAATGCTGGGCTCACGCTTGCTGCAGCAAATTGCCTTGATGACTGTTTTTAGTGTCATTATCGGCGGCATTTTTTATTATTTACAGGGTGAATATGTCAAACAGTATTTTCCCAGTCGTGATTACCGCACCCATGTGTTTGCCAATATCAACATCGCCACCAATGTTTTAACACTGTTCTTTCAGTTAATATTGACACCGTTTTTATTGCAAAAATTTAAGATAAATCAAATACTGGCTATCTTCCCGCTGTTGATGGTTATGGCCTTAAGCCTGTTTTCATTGATGCCGGAATTGATGATTGTTTTAGCGGCCATCGTGCTGCAAAGAAGCGGTGCCTACGGCATTATGAAACCACCCACCGACTGGTTATTTACCGGTTTGAATGATGCCATTAAATATAAATTTAAGAATTTTCTTGATACCGTGGTGTATCGGGGCGGAGATGTCTTTGCCCAACTGGTGGTGGTTCGCACCCTGGTTATTTTTTCAAAAGACCTGCGGGTGCTGTCTGTGGTTGGAATGCTGCTGAGCCTTATTTGGGTTTGGAATGCCATTACCGTGGGCCGTTTAGCCATCATAAAATTCAATGAATCACAAGTCCAGGTAAGCCCCATTTAATTGAAATTGTCACAGGCAAATTCATTAAGTTTATGTTAAACTATTAAACGTATGTTTTAAATACGCTAAACCTTTTTTTAACATTTTCAAGGGGACACAATGAAACCATTTATTATTAAAAGTATGGTGGCTTGTCTGGCCTTGTCTTCATCGTTGGCTATGGCTGACTCTGACAAATCCGGCACAACCACTGTCATGACCAATAAGGGCCTCAGTGCACCGGCAAAGGTGTACTATAACGCCACCCAAATTCCCAGTGTGACCGCAGAAACAGAAGTTGATGCGGCTTTTGTTTTAGGTTATATCCAGGCTGAAGATCGTTTTTATCAGATGGATTACACCCGTAAAATAGCCCAGGGACGATTGGCAGAATTGGTGGGTGAGCCGGCTTTATCAAACGACATCCAATTTCGAACCATCGGTTTTGAACGCTGGGCCAGAAATTCCATGAAGGTATTAAACCCGCACACCAAAGCCGTGTTAAAAGCCTACAGCGACGGTGTTAACGCCTGGCTGGATAACAACACTTTACCGCCTGAATACCAGTCTTTGGAAATTGATGCCGCTGACCGTTGGTTGCCAATTCATTCCGTGGCCATTGCCAAGGTTATCGCGTTTCAATTATCCAATGATTTACAGGAAATTGATTGGACCATTGCCATTAATACCTTCCAGCAAGTGGGTCAGGCCGCCGGTTTTGACGGCACCGCTTTATTTATGGAAGATTTATACCGCGCTGCACCGCCGGATAATCGAGTCAGCATGCCGGAATTCTTTGCCGATATGGGCATTACCGGGGCAGCCGGTAAAAGTTTTACTGAAGTGGTTGCCGATTACACACTGAATCTCAGTGAATCTCAATTGGGCTTATTACATAACATCAAAGCCAATTGGGAAAGCACGCCGCTGATTAAATCAATGAAAAATGACGGTGAAACCGATAAAGGCTCAAACTTTTGGGCGCTGTCATCTGAGCACACCGAAAACGGCTTTCCTTTGATTGCCAATGACCCCCATTTAAGTTTGGATTATCCATCTATTTTCTATCCGGCCCATATTGCCACGGAAGATGGGTTAAACATCGCCGGTGTACAATTTCCCGGTGCACCCATAACGGCGCAAGGTTGTAATGAAAGTTTATGTTGGGGCAGTACTGTTCACCCAATTGATGAAACCGACTTTTATTTTGAAAGCATTAAAACCAACAGTTTCGGTTTACCGACACACACCGTTTACAAAGGCCAGGAAGAACCCCTTGTGTGGATGTTCCAAAGTTATTTCGTTAATCAAATTGGCGATGGCACGCTGAACAACAAAGAACGGGCCAATATCGGTTACACCAATGGCGGTTTAACTTTTTTGGTGCCCCGTCGAAACTATGGTCCGATTTTAAGCCTCGATACTGAAAATGCCCAAGCCGTATCCATGCAGTTTACCGGCTTTGGACCAACCAAAGAGGTCGAGTCATTCTTAGAAATGAGCCGCGCAAGTACCGTTGCTGAATTTGAACAAGCCGTGACAAAATTTGACTTTGGTTCGCAAAATTTTGCGGTGGCTGATGTTCATGGTGATGTGGGGTATTTCACCGGTGCTGAAATTCCGTTAAGAGAAGATCTGCAAACCATGATGCAGCCCGATGGTGTGCCACCCATGTTTATCCGTGACGGCTCCGGTGAACGTATGAATGAGTGGATGCCTTTAGGCACCCCGGATGTTAATCAAGCAACGCCGTATGCGGTCATTCCCTTTGCAGAAATGCCGCACCAGTTGAACCCTGCGCGGGGTTATATCGCCAATGCCAATAACGATCCGGTGGGCGTGTCTTTGGATAATAATGTCCTCAACCAGGTTCGTCCCGGCGGCGGTTTGTATTATATTTCCCAAGGTGGCTATTCAGCCTTCCGTCAAGGTCGCTTAGACAGGATTATGGAAGCCGGCATGGCTGAGGGTAAAAAGTTCACCATGCAAGACATGAAAGAACTTCAGGCCAATAACCAAATGATGGACGCCGAACTCATCATGCCCCATATTTTGAATGCGGTGCAACGTGCTTCAGCACCTGATGCGTGGCCGGGTATTCAACAGTTTTTAGCCGATCCTCGGGTGCCACAAGCCGCCGGTTACTTGCAAAGTTGGGATTTCAGTACACCCACGGGCTTGGCCGAAGGTTATGACCCCTTTGATAATCCCTTTGCCTTAGCAGCGCCGTCACAAGCTGAAATTAATGCCTCCATCGCGGCCAGTATATATTCTGTGTGGCGCTCGAATGGTATCCGCAACACCATTGATGCCACTTTAGCCGGTTATGATGATGCCATCGGTATGACTGTGTTGACAGAAAACCGGCCGGGCAGCTATTACGCCCTCAGTGCCTTTAAACATCTGTTGGATGCGTTCCCGGAAAATGAAGGTTATGGTGCTTCAGGTATTAATTTCTTCACCAATCCACAAGCGCCAAGCCGTGAAGATGCCCGGGATTACATTATCCTGGCCTCATTGAAACAATCCCTGGATCAAATGGCCGGTGACGATTATGCCGCGGCCTTCGGTAATTCAATGGATTTAAATGACTATCGTTGGGGCAAACTACACCGCATTACGTTCTCACATTCATTGGGTGCACAATTGTCAGTTCCTAACGGAATGTTCGGCTTTTCGACAGTCGATGGTTTATCGGGCGTGGCCAGAGCCGGTGGTTACCAGGTATTGGATGCATCAAGTCACAGTGTTCGTGCCAATTCCAGTAATGGCTTTATGTTCGCACACGGTGCCGCGCGGAGGTTCGTTGCTGACATGACGACAATGGGTATTATGGCTGAGCAGGTGATTCCGGGTGGCCAAAGTGGTAACATCACCACCGGTGCAAACTATGTCAATCAGTTGTTCTCATGGCTGGTGAATGATTATTTACCGTTAATTACGGATCTCAATACCATTCAAGCGATGGCGACTGAAGAAATTGAATTTACGCCTTAAATATCTGTAAATTTTTAACAAAACGCCCTAATTTATAAAATTTGGGGCGTTTTTTTTTTGCAGTTTCTATTTAAATATTTGAACTAAGACGATTTTTAAGTATCATAGAGTCATCATGAATTCGCATAAATGGCACAAACCATCACTCAGTATAATCATCACGATGTTACTGTTGTTCTCAACAGGACAAGTGTTGGCGGTTGCGCATGTGCATACCATGAATTTTCAAGACCAATCTCAAACAATGGCTCATGACTGTGATCACATGAACAAACAAGAGAACAGCCAACAATCCATGAATAACAATGCCATGGATCACACAAACATGACAACCATGTCTGATTGTTGTGAGACTATATGTCAGTGCCCCCAGGCCATGTGTTCCACGGTATTATTACTGCCTGTTAACGCACAATCCACACAGTTTTATCTCTTTAAGCCGATGATCCATTGGTCATTTGCGGATGGCTTTTATCTCAATAAAGACCATTCTCCCCTGTATCGACCTCCAATAATTTAATTTCCACAGCCTACCTGCGCCTGAAATAAGTGCCTTTGAGCCTTTATTTCATTGCCTGAAAAATTAAATTTTAAATTTAAACGGGTTCTTATCCGTACCGCTCATTTAAGTTCGGTGTGATTTAGCCCCGATTAAAAATAATTGGAGTTCCTATGAAAATGTTAAAAACCACTTTATCTGTTGTGCTGACAACATTTGTCTTATTAATGCTGTCAACCCTGACCGTTCAAGCGTCAAAACCAGACGTCGCTGACTATTCATTAACCACCTATAAAAGTGCCACCTGCGGCTGTTGTGTTAAATGGATTGATCATGCTGAAGACCATGGATTCACAGTAAAAGGCATTAACAGTCCACAGTTAAATGCCATCAAAGACCGTTACCGGGTCCCGGCGAATTATCGTTCATGCCACACCGCCGTTAGTCAAGACGGTTATATATTTGAAGGCCATATTCCGGCAAAATTTATTCGGCAATTCCTACAAGAAAAACCTGAAGATCAGTTGGTTTTAGTGGTTCCTGGCATGCCTGTTGGCAGTCCGGGTATGGAATACCAGAATAAATTCAGTCCCTATGTCATTATGGCCTTTGATAAAAACGGCACCCTTACAACCTATGCTGAAATCAATCATTTTGAGGAGCAGTTCGAATGATAGGCCGTTATTTATTGTGCATATTATGGGGTGCTGTGTTGCTGGTTGGTTTTCAATCAGCAACAGCACAAGCACCAAATCAAGCCTCAGATGACCCATTAAGTTTAACGACAGCGATATATTTAGCTGAAAAAAATGATCCCTGGCTCAAAGGCAATCAATTTTCTCAAAATGAGATTGAGTCACTGGCCATTGCTGCTGAACAATTACCTGATCCACAAATGTCGCTGGGATTAATGGGCATCGCTGCAGACACCTTCGATTTTAGACAGGAAGGAATGAGCCAATTGGCTGTTGGTATTTCCCAAATGTTTCCACGTGGGGATACCCGGGAATTAAGTAAAAAACGTTTAAACAGCTTGGCTCAACAATACCCGCATCAAAGACAGAACCGAACCGCTGAATTGACGGTTCAAGTGAGCCAGCTTTGGCTCAGTGCTTTTCAGGCTCAGGAAAGTATTCGTTTAATTAACGAAGACCGCGCCTTATTTGAATATTTGGTTGATGTGGCTGAGGCCAGTTATGCCACGGCATCCGGGCAAACCAGGCAACAAGATTTAATTCGGGCACAGTTAGAACTGACCAGACTGGATGACCGTTTAATGGCATTACAGCAAACCAAAGAACAAACCACCAATCAACTTAATCAGTACATCAGCAATTATATGACAAATCAGTTTTCGAGATTTAATGCCACTGTAAAACAGACAAGTCAAACAGTCAGCTCACAATTACCTCACATCGTGTTGTTAGATAAACACCTGGTTGTTGACTCCGGTGGTATCGATAAGAATCGTTTATATCAGATATTTTCTGTTCATCCGGCGGTTAAAGCAATCCAGCAACGCATCGAAGCCACACAGCATGGAATCGAATTAGCCCGTCAAAAATATAAACCCGCCTGGGGTGTGAATGCCAGTT
>QQUO01000146.1 GCA_008501575.1 Pseudomonadota bacterium | reverse complement strand
TTATCAGGCGGACCTTATGGTGGTGGTGGCTTATGGCGTGATTATCCCACAAGCCGTTTTGGACCTGCCCCGTTTGGGTTGCTGGAATATTCATGCCTCTTTGTTACCACGCTGGCGCGGTGCTGCACCAATTCACCGCGCCATTTTAGCCGGTGACCGCGAAACCGGTGTCTGCATTATGCAAATGGAAGCCGGCTTAGATACCGGGCCGGTTTATTTTTGTGAGAAAACCACCATCAGTCAATTCGACACCGCCGGCACATTACACGACCGCCTCAGTGACATGGGTGCCCAAGCCATCGCCAAGGCTGTTAAACTGGCCGCTGAGAACCGCCTGGCAACACCGCACAACCAGGATAACACGCGCGCCACTTACGCCCATAAACTGATTAAATCAGAATCCAACATAGACTGGCAGCAACCGGCCGCTGACATTGAACGTCAAATCCGTGCCTTTACACCCTGGCCGGGCAGTCAGACCAATATCAGGGGAGAAAACATTAAAATTTGGCAGGCTCAAGTGATTAATCAAAATAACCATAAACTGATTCCCGGAGACATTGTTTATGCCGATGCTGAAACGCTGATTATTCAGTGTGCTCAAGATCAATTAAAGCTCCTGGAAGTACAGCGAGCCGGCAAAAAACGAATGGCCATAGGCCCATTTATGCGGGCCAAATCAGACTGGTACAGTCATGAATAAAAACCGCTATTACGGCAGTCATATTCTGTACCGTGTTTTGGTTAAACATGAGCATCTGAAAACTGCCATGAAAACGGTGTTACCTGCTAACATTGAGGCCCAGGACAAGGCCTGGATTCAACACATGTGCTACATGAGTTTGCGTCATTATTTTAGTCTCAGCGCCCGCTGGCAAAAATTTTTACACAAACCGCTTAAAGACCAACTGGTGGCTCAACTGTTAACCTTCAGCATGGCCCAAAAAATCCATGCCCAAGTGCCCGATCATGCCATTGTTAATGAAGCGGTCAACACCGCCGGATTATTAAATAAAACCTGGGCCAAAGGCTTAATCAACACGGTCTTAAAACAAAGTTTGGCTGATAATGACTTTCAAGCCGGTGACGATCAGCAGCGGTATGAGCATCCGGATTGGTGGTTGGCGCTGCTGAAAAAAGATTGGCCTCATGATTGGACTGATATTGTCCATGCCAACAATCAAATACCACCATTATGGATTCGCAGCAAAGCCGATTTAAACAGCAAACTCGGACAACCCCATGCTCAACTCAAGAATGCCTATTTAGTGACGGACAGTCAATTACCCCATGATTTATTAACGCAGGGCCTGGCCACGGTGCAAGATGCCGCGGCTCAATGGGCTGCGCACCTGTTAAATCCTCAAGACGGTGACCGAATTTTGGACGCCTGTGCCGCACCGGGCGGTAAAAGCAGTCACTTATTGGAATTAAATCCAAATATTTATCTGGACATCGTTGAGTATGATAAAAACCGATTACAATTAATCAAAGAAAATTTGCAGCGCTTGCAGTTGACAGCCAATCGCCTGATTCACGGCGACGCCAGCGACCCGGAGGCATGGTATCAAGGACAAAAATATGACAAAATACTACTGGATGTACCGTGTAGCGCGTCGGGTGTGGTGAAACGCCATCCTGATATCAAGTTGCTGAGACAGCCCCAAGACATGACCTTATTGACCCAATTACAATCAAATATTTTACAGGCAGCCGCCAACTTATTGGCCACTGGCGGTAAATTGCTGTACGCCACTTGTTCGGTTTTTCGGGCAGAAAATGAGCGTCAGGTTAAACGTTTTTTAAAAAACAATCCCGATTTCAAAGAAAGAACCTTGACCTTAGCCGACAGTTTGCCACAAAAACATGGCATCCAGTTTTTACCGGGCCAGGCTGACATGGATGGATTTTATTATTGTTTACTGGAAAAGACATGAAGCAAATTACGGCAGTCATTTATGTGCTGTGCTGTTTAGCATTAACAGTCGCCCATGCCCAATCAATTGCACTTAAAAACATCGCTGTTCAACAACAAGGCAGTCACTGGCAAGTAACACCTCATTATAACATTGAACTCAGCGAAGCCATTATTGAGGCCATTCACAATGGCATCGAAATTACATTTGTCAGTGAAGTTCGGTTAATTGCTGAAAAAAACTGGTGGCCAGATAAAACCTTGCGCATTAATGAAAAGCGCTTTGAAATCCATTATTTTTCACTAAGTAGTCAGTATCAACTCAAGCAATTGGGTGCATCCAAACCGACTTCCTATATGACCTTGGACAGTCTGCTCGAACAACTCGCCGAAAAAACGGAATTTGACCTTGAAATCGACAGCAACGCCTCAGCAGTCGAAGGTCGCTTTTATTTAGACCACCGGGCCCTGCCTTCAACCATGCAACTGCCAATCTTGTTAGATCCGCAATGGTCGTTACGGGCTCAGCCGTCTCGTCAAGCCTTACCGAACCCGGATAAACCATGAACAAAGGGCTGAAAAAAATTATTTTCAATAAAAATCTGCCGATATTATTGTTGATTGGGGTGCTGTTATGGGCCATGTATTTACTGACCATTGCCATGCAAAGTGCCGAGCAATTTAATCGTTTGTATTTATGGTTAGTCGGAGCCGCATTGCTGGCGGTGTTTGTTTTATTGTTGATTATTATTCAACGCATTGTCTGGCTGTACCTCAGACGGCGACAAAATGCCGCCGGCTCGCAATTAACCACCCGCATGGTGCTTATGTTTACCGGTTTGTCTTTACCTCCGGTGATTATCGTTTATATGTTTGCCAATTTATTGGTTAACCGTTACATTGATTCTTGGTTTGATGTTAAAACCGACGAGGCCTTTCGGGATGCCATTACCCTGGGTCAAATATTTTTAGACACCCAGACTTTGGCCCATTTAAACACCGGTAAAGATTTGGCCGAGCAGTTGGCCGATATCGACCCCTTAAACCAGTCCATTTATTTGGATCGCTTATTGGACACCACCAAAGCCACCTCCTTGAGCATTTATAATGCCAATGGCCGATTAATTGGTTCCAGTGATTTAGACCCCTTAAACCTACCACAACAAGTGATGCCCACCAGTGCCTATAACGAGGCCAGTAATAACCGCAATTATGCCCGGGTGGAATCGGCCGGTGATGAGGGTTTACAAATTCGGGTGGCCGTACCGATATCATCGCGACAATCCATCAGTGTCGGCAGCCACCGTTTATTACAAGCACTGTTTCCAATCCCCGAAGAATACGAAGGTTTAACCATTAACATTGAAACCCAATACCATCAATACAACAAACAAACCTTTCAACGACAGCAATTAAAAAGTACTTTTCTAATTATCCTTACCATTGTTTTACTGCTCAGCGTACTCCTGGCCATTTTACGGGCCTTTTCTTCGGCTCGAAAATTGGCCGCCCCGATTCGGCTGTTGTCAGAAGCCACCGAAGCCATCGCACAGGGTAATTTCAGTAAAATCATACCGGTGGACTCCAAGGATGAGCTGGGCATGTTGGTGCAATCATTTAACAGCATGTCCGCACAAATTGCCACCTCCAGTGCGCTGGCCCATCGGGCCCAATCAGAAGCCGAAAACCAACGCACTTACTTAGAAAAAGTGATGTCACATCTGTCCAGTGGGGTAATCAGTATCGACCATGATTTGCGGGTGCGTCTTAGCAATGAGGCCGCCTTAAAAATTCTGCATTTAGAAGCGATTAACATCACCAATCAAAACATCGATTATCTGGCCATGAAAAACGCCACCTTAGCGCCTTTAGTCAGCTTGATTAAACAAAAAGTGGATGACCAAACCAATTACTGGCAACAAGAAGTGTTAATTGCTGAAGATTCGCTGCGACGGGTGTTATTGGTGCGAGGCAGTCAGATTAGTGAAAAGGAAATCGAAGGCGGCGGCCATGTTATTGTGTTTGATGACCAAACCATCATCAATCAAGCACAACGCGATGCCGCCTGGTCAGAAGTGGCCAGAAGGCTGGCGCACGAAGTCAAAAATCCATTGACACCGATACAGTTGTCAGCGGAGCGTATGCACCTCAAATTTACCGGTAAATTATCAAAAGAAGAAGATGAAATCTTAAATCGCGCCACCCAAACCATTGTTTCGCAAGTGGCCCATTTAAAAACATTGGTCAATGCCTTTTCTGATTACGCCAAACCACCAGAGCTTAAAAAAGAGCTGGGCGGACTTAACCAGATTATCCAGGAAATTGTTGACTTATATGCCCTTTCCCAACCCAGCATTCAATTCAAATTAGAATTGTCCGAGCCAGAGCCACAACTGCTGTTAGACCAGGGACGAATTAAGCAATTACTGACCAATCTTATAAAGAATGCCCAGGAAAGTGCCGACAATGTTATCATCACCATCAGTACCCGCCGCACTGATAATGCGTTACTATTAACCATTAAAGACAATGGCCATGGTTTTAATGCCGATATTATGGAACATATTTTTGAACCTTATAAAACCACCAAACCGGGCGGTTCCGGTTTGGGTTTGGCCATTGTCAAAAAAATTGTCGAAGAACACGGTGGCACCATCACCGCCGGCAATCATGAGCACGGTGCCATTATCACCATTTATCTACCCATCGCCTAAACCTTATGCAAACTCATCCTATGCAAACTCAACTCCAACATATGCAAGCCCTACCGGCCTTAAGCTTAAACCAGCGGTTAGACCGTTTAAAAGCGCTCTCGAAAGCCATTAAAGAGAATAAACAGGGTATTATTGATGCCATCAGCAGCGATTACGGGCACCGCGCATCCAGTGAGACTTTACTGGCTGAAGTGTTGGTTAATTTAGAAGACATCAAACACACCATTAAACACCTGCCGCGGTGGGTTAAAGCCAACAAGTGGACTGCTGACTGGAAATTCTGGCCGTCACGCTGTGCCATTATCCCCGAAGCCAAAGGTGTTGTCGGTATTATGGCACCATGGAATTATCCCTTTAATCTGGTGACGGGGCCATTAACAGCCGCCATTGCCGCAGGCAATCGGGTCATGATAAAACCATCAGAAGTCACCCCAAATACCGCACAACTCATCCAGTCCTTAATGGCCGATATTTTCCCTGAAGATGAAGTCACTGTAATACTGGGTGATGTTGCTGTGGCTGATGAATTTAGCCGTTTGGCTTTTGACCACTTATTGTTCACCGGCTCCACCCGTGTGGGTAAAATTATTATGCGTAATGCCGCCGAAAATTTAACACCGGTGACCTTAGAACTGGGCGGTAAATCACCGGTTCTGATTGACCGCGATTATTCTCTGGATAAAGCCGCCAAAAGTATCGCCAAAGGCAAATGGTTTAATGCCGGCCAGACCTGTATTGCCCCTGATTATGTGCTCATTGAAGCGAATCGCATCGCACCATTAATTAAAGCCCTAAAAAAACACACCATCAGCGCCTACCCAAGCATGACCGGCAGCAATGATGATTACAGCTGTGTGGTCAATACACAGCATTTTGAACGTTTACAGGGCTTACTCAAACAACTGCCGAAAGAACAAATCATTGAACTTTATCCCGACCCGCAAAATCACACCAATCGCATGGCGCCGGTTATTGTGAATAACCCGGATAAACAGCAGGAATTAATGCAAGAAGAAATTTTCGGGCCTATTTTACCGATTGTGGCCGTGCAAGATTTAGATGATGCCATTGATTACATCAATCAAGGCGACAAACCACTGACTTTATATTTATTCAGCAACCGGCGAACAACCATCCGACAAGTCCGACAATTAACCTCGTCCGGCTCTTTGGCGGTCAATGAAACGCTGGTGCATTTCGCCCAACAACGCCTGCCTTTCGGCGGTATCGGCGCCAGCGGCATGGGCAGCTATCACGGGCATCAAGGCTTTATCACCATGAGCCATATGAAATCAGTGTATTACCAATCCCGCCTCAACGGCAATGACTTGGTGCGTGCCCCGTTTACAAAACTCAAAAAGAAAATTATTAACTGGATGAGCTAAATCTATTTTATCAATCTGTGACGCCAAGTACTCATTAACAGCACAGCAATTAACAGCATTAGCATCATAATGCGATTATTCACCGGCACTGATACGGCCAATCCACGGAAGGTAAATTGTTGGCTGTTGTTATCCATGTTGGGATCGATAATAGTTTCTGGTGGAGTAATCCGCCATAATATTTCCACCGTATCCACATATTGAATAGATGTCCTAAATTCACAGCTTACAGAACTCTGCGCTGCAATTGTTTTTTGGATGGTTCCATAGAAAACGGGAACAAAAGGTACAAATGGCGGTGGCGGATCCACACTGACAGCAATTAACGAACAATCCGGATCGTTACTCGTAAACGCTGAAAAATACTGAATAGGGCTTTCGCTCACATTGCGATCGTATGAACCACCTATTGTAATAGCGCCTTGTGAAGCAAAAAAATCATCCGGCCCGTTATTGGTCACGGTAAAACGAATCACACCGGTTTGATTAACCGCTAGGCCGCCGACAAAATCATCGGCTGCAAAGACCAGTTCTAAATCACTTTGTGCCTGCGCCATAACAGTCATAAACAACAAACAGACAACAGCCTTAATTCTGAACATTCAAATCTCCATAAACCATGATTACTATATAAGTTAATTCTTGTAACAGCAAGTTATATTGATTTTTATGCGCTAACAAGCCATTCAGCAAAACAGAGGCAAGATAAATTTGGTTAAATCAATCACGTTTTACACTTTTGGCATATGCGTATGGGATTCAATAATGCTACAATTTTCAGTCTTTAACAGGCGGTTACATCCAAATCGCCATATTAATAATAAATTATACAGAGAGGTTACCATGAAAAAACTCGTTTTACTGAGCCTGCTGGCTTTAATGTTGGCTGCTTGTGGCGATAAAGAGTCTGAGCAACCGGCAGCGGTTAAATCAGCCATGGCCGAAGCGGATATTTTATCTTATGTCCCGGCTGACACTCCCTTATTTTTTGCCTCCGGTCTCAGTAACGATTTATACCCTGATCGTTATATATCGGTGATGCAAGACAACATGAAAAATATTGCCGAGTATCTGAAACTGGCCTTCAGCGACATCAATCAATCCATGCAACAAGTTGATCAAGGACAAAAAGTTGGCAGCGCCGAGGAACTGAATGGAATTGAGCAGTTTATTGATCGCTGGATGATTGACGGCCAATTCAGCAAGCTTGGGGTTAAAGTTGGCGAAAGCCAACTGGTTGGTTACACCGTGGACTTATTTCCGGTTATTCGCATGCAACTGGCCGGTGGCCATCAAATTGCTGACATGTTTGCAGATTTGGATCAACAATTTGCCTTATCCCCACAAGTTCAAGAACAGGATGGCTTATCCATCCGTGAATATTCGGTGGATAAAATAACGGTATTAGCCGCTCACAGCAATGATTATCTGGTGTTATCACTGGCCCCCAGCGTGATTAAAGATAAATTAGTCAACAGCCTGACCGGTATTGATAAACCGGCCCAAAACATGGCACAAAATCAAGACCGCTTGAATGAAATTAAAACCAAACACGGCTTTGTGGTTGATGATATGTTCGTTATGGATGTGCAAGCCATCGCCGATTATTTTATCAATCCGGATAACTATGATTCTGCCTTGTTGGATTTCTTACAAATCGAAGACAATAAATTATCACCGGTTTGTAAAACTGAAATTAACAGCATGTTGGCCAAGGCACCCCGTCTGGTGGCCGGTGCCACTGCCTTAACCGACAAGCAAATTGACAGCGCCTTTATATGGGAAATGGACACCGCCTTAAGCCAAGACATGGCCCAACTGGCTGGTCGAATTCCTGCCATAGATGAATCTGCTGCCTTTAGTTTTGGTATGAGTGTTGATATTTTAAACAGCCAAAAAGTGCTCACAAAATACATTGAGAACATTATTAATGAACCTTATCAATGTGAATTATTCACCCAGTTAAATCAACAAGCGGAAGCCTTAAAATTAAAAATTTCGCAACCTTTACCGCCATTTGTGAGTAATTTTAAAGGTTTTAACATGGCTTTCAGTGACCTTAAAGTTAATGAGCAAGCGGCCAATCTAAACAAGCCGGCAGAAATGATTGAGTCTTTTAAAATGCAATTGGCTTTATCCGTGGATGAGGCCCAGTCTCTGGTTGGTATGGCACAAATGATGTTGCCACAATTACAGGGCATGGCTTTACCCACTGACGGTAGCTTAATACCTTTAAAAGAACAACTTCCACCTGGTTTAATGAACTTACCGGTGGATATTAGCAGCGCGTATGCCGCCATCAATAACCAAACCATCGGTTTGTCACTGGGTTATCCAGGCGGTGGTAATTTAAGTGACGTTGTTAATCAGGAAGGCCAGCATTTATTATTCAGTGCCACGGCCGATGCCGCCGGTTATAAACAAATAATTGAAGAAATTTTCAAACTGGCTGACATGCCACTGCTGTCTGAAGACATGAAGAGGCAGCTTGAAAGCCAGAAACAAATGACCTTAACAATGCTTTACTGGAAACAACAAAAGGTCACCATGAATTTTACAGACCAAGGTTTAACCACCCATATGGCGATTACCTACTAAATGGTTCTTTTTTAAAAAACCCGAGCCAACTGCATAAGTTGGCCCGGGTTTACTTTCTGCTATACTTAACAGCATGATGACACGTTCATTTTTAGACCATCAGCCACAACTTGGCCGCCGGGTTTATATTGATGCCACCGCATTGGTGATTGGCCAAGTTAGATTAGATGACGATGTCTCGGTGTGGCCTATGACCGTTATTCGGGGTGATGTCAACACCATCAGCATTGGTGCCCACAGTAATATTCAAGATAACTGTGTGCTGCATGTGACCCATGTCGGCCCTTACACCCCGGAAGGTGGTGCTTTAACCGTTGGCAACCATGTGACAGTAGGACATGGCGCCATCTTACACGCATGCGAGATAGGTGACAGTTGTTTGGTGGGTATGGGTGCGCGTATTTTAGATAAAGCGGTGATGAAACCCCACAGTATGC
>QQUO01000177.1 GCA_008501575.1 Pseudomonadota bacterium | reverse complement strand
ATAAAAATAACTTAAAACGATACAAAACGGAACACTGAGGAAAAATAATAACCCACCGCTAAAAACATCCGGCAACCACAAAATCGGTAAACAGCCCGCTAAAAAAGCCAGGGCAAAACCGGGGGTAAATAGGTGGCCGTTTATTAATTTGACAATGGTTGTAAATCTCCGTGCTTAAGGCGGTAGGTGGTCTGCATCAACGCGGCCACTTGCCGATCATGCGTCACCACAATTAAAGCCGTTTGATGTTGTTTATTAAGTTCGATAAATAAATTCATGACAGACATGGCGGTGTCTTCATCTAAATTACCGGTGGGTTCATCAGCCAATATACAATCCGGATTGGTTACCAGGGCACGGGCAATGGCGGCCCGTTGCCGTTCGCCGCCGGACAATTGCCCCGGACGATGACTCAGGCGCTCGCCTAAACCCACTTGATTCAGGATTTCCCTGGCTTTTTGTCGTGCTAATGCTTTGCTTTCACGGGCAATAAGCAGTGGCATCATGACATTTTCTAAAGCGGAAAATTCAGGCAATAAATGATGAAATTGGTAAACGAAACCCAAATGTTTATTGCGGACTAAGCCACGTTTCTTATTGTTTAATTGCGCCATATCGTGGTCACAAACGTGCACTTCGCCGGTGGTCGGGACATCAAGGCCGCCCAATAAATGCAGCAAGGTACTTTTGCCGGAACCGGAAGCGCCCATAATGGCCATGGTTTCACCTGCATGGACACGTAAATTTAAGCCATCAAATACATTAATTTTTCGATTGGCATCGATAAAGTGTTTGCTGAGGTTACGGCACTCAATTACAGTGTGTGGTTTATTCATAGCGTAAAGCCTCCGCCGGCTGTACCCGTGATGCCCGCCACGCGGGATAAAGGGTGGCAAGTATCGATAAACTAAAGGCAATGGCGACAATGGTGACCACATCCATGACATGCAGATCGGCACTGATTTCAGTGATGTAATAGACATCTTTGGCCATGAATTCGGTGTTAAACCAGCCTTCTAATGTTTTGATAATGCTGTTGATATTAACCGCAAAAAGTAAACCGGCAATGGCGCCAATGACAGTGCCAATAAAGCCGATTAAAGTACCGGTGACCATAAACACCCCCATCACTTGTCCACCGGACAAGCCTAAGGTTCGTAATATGGCCACATCTGATTGCTTTTCAGTGACCAACATCACCAAAGTGGATAAGATATTAAAGGCAGCCACGGCCACAATCATCGATAAGATAATAAACATCACGGTGCGTTCGGTTTTGGTGGCTTTAAAAAAGTTGACATGCTCTTGGGTCCAGTCACGAATACGATAAAAACCGTCTAAGCGGGGGCCCAGTTCGCGGACAATTTGTGGGGCTTGCATTAAGTCAGTCACTTTAATGCGTACACCTTCAGCGGCACCACTGGGAATTCGCAATAAAGTGGCGGCATCATTGAGGTGGACCAAGGCCATTTTATAGTCGTATTCATACATGCCCACTTCAAATATACCCGAAACGGTAAACCGTTTAAGGCGAGGGGTAATACCAACCGCTGTGGTGCGAAATTCCGGAACATATAAAGTCACTTTATCACCGGGGCCAACCCCTAAATGAGCGGCTAAATCAATGCCTAAAATAATATTAAATTCACCGGCTTGTAAGTCATCTAATTGGCCATAACGCATGTTGTTTTGAAACTCAGTCACTTTGACCTCATCCTGAGGCAAGATACCTTGAATTAAAGCGCCTTCCGTGTTCAAACCTTGTAACATCCCTTCAGTACGAATATAGGGTGCCGCACCAACCACTTCCGGATGTTCGCTGACGCGGTCAATGGCTTGTTGCCAATCGTCGAGGTGTTCTCCTTTAAAGGCTGAAATGGTGGCATGGGATACAGTGCTGAGCATGCGGTCTTGAAATTCTTTATTAAACCCGTTCATGACACCAATGACCACAATCACGGTCATCACACCAATGGCGATTCCACCCATGGAAATCAGGGAAATAAAAGATATAAAGTGGTTCTTTCTTTTGGCTCGAGTGTATCTCAGGCCAATAAGAAGTGGCAAATTCATAATAGTTTTTCCATAGTGGGGGTTACATTTTGACTGATTCGAGTCATTAACTCAATACACAGCAGACATAAAAAAACCACCGAATGTTCGGTGGTTTTAATTCGATTAACCTGGTCAATCAGCTTAAGATGTTGGATCAGGATCAGTGGCTTCTTCCACTTCTTCCTGGACTTCTTCGGCAGCATCTTCGGCTTCATCAACAATATCTTCCGCCATATCTTCGGCTTCATCAGCGGCATCTTCGGCCATATCATCGGCATCATCCATCATGTCTTTGGCTTTCTCTTTACCTTCTTCATACATGTCTTTGGCGCCTTCTTTGGCATCTTCATACATGTCCTTAGCACCTTCTGTGCCTTCTTCATACAACTCTTCAGTTTTGTCAGCGACATCATCAGCGGCGTCTTCAATGGCATCAGCAGCATCATCTGCAGCTTCTTTAGTGGCTTCAGCGGCTTGATTAAGTTCTTGTTTTGCTTGTTCCATGGCATCATTACGATCTGCATCTTTGTCATTACAGGCGGTCAGCAACAGACCCAGTGATAGCAGTAACAGAATAATGGATATTTTTTTCATGATTTCCTCCAATTAATTTTATAGAGACAATAAGTTAGGGGTAATCGGGGGTAAAGTCAATAGCCAATTATTTATATTAGGCCTGTGATTCAGCTTGTCGGACCTAATTTAACGTGGAATTTACATTTTAAACAAGCGATAATGGCGCTTTAATTCGACTGAAATAACCATGAAATTACTGTTGTTGTCTCTTATGCTGTTGGTTGAACCAACTTATGCGGCTGTTTGCGAAGGGCAATATACAACGGTGGCTGCCGTGCAGGGCAGTGGCAGTAAAAGCCCTCTGCTTAATCAAGAGGTTGTTGTTAAAGCGGTGGTGACCGGCATATTTACCCAAAAGGGTGGTTTGGATGGTTTTTTTATACAATCACTACAGCCGGATAATGATCCACAGACTTCAGAAGGATTATTCGTATATACGGGTCAATGGCAACCTGCGGTCAGCGTGGCAGATGTGGTGCTGGTGTCCGGTCAGGTGTCGGAACAGTATGGTACGACTCAATTGCGTGCGATAAATAAAATATCAGTGTGTGATTCAAATTATGCATTACCAACACCGCATTTAATTCAATTGCCATTGGACCAATTAAACCTTGAAACACTGGAAAATATGCGGGTTGAGGTGAAAGCCACGACGGTAACGGACATATACCAATACCTCAAATTTGGCGAAATAACGGTGTCATCAGAGCGCCTGTTTTCCATCACCAGCTTGGTTGAACCCGGATTGGCAGTTGAGCCATTACTGGTGTCACAAAAACGTGATCAATTGGTGATTGATGATGGCCGTTTACAGGCTTATGCCCGGCCGTTTAATGTCGGTCGAGATGGTCGGCAACCGGTGTCTGCCGGTAATCCCATGCGCACGGGCTATTCAGTGGACGCTGTCGGCGTTTTGAGTTATCTGTTTGGACAATATAAGTTACAACCCACCCAAGCGATATCCATCGGTCCACAATCCAACATCCGCTCACCACAACCAGATCAACCGGCCGGCGATTTCAGGGTGGCCACATTTAATGTGGAAAACTGGTTTACTGATTTTAATGATGGTTCAGATCACTGTGGCAACATAATCGGCATGGGATGTCGCGGGGCCAAGAATGAAGCGGAACGACAGCGCCAACTTAACAAACTGGTGGCGGTGATTAATCGTTTGGATGCCGCGGTCATTGGTTTGCAAGAACTTCAAAACAACCCGAGTGAATCGATTAATACCCTTGTGGATGCCTTAAATAAGGATACTCATCTTGATAAGTGGCGGTATATTGATGCAGGCCAATTGGGCCAGGATGTGATTAAAGTTGGGCTTATTTTTCAGCCCAAAGAGGTTCAGCCGGTGGGTGATTATGCGGTATTAAACCGTGATCGCTTGGCTGATTTTGAAGAACACCGACATCGGATTGTTTTAGCACAGACTTTTAAACACCTGAAAAGCGATAAACTGATTACTGTGGCATCCTTGCATTTAAAGTCAAAAAGTTGCCGAGATGCTGAGGGAGTTAATCAAGCACAACAAGATGGTCAAGGCTGTTATAACCCCGCCCGTGTTCGTGCAGCCCGGCAGATTGTTAATTGGTTAAAGCATGACCCAACCGCCATGGGCGCAAACTTACAGTTGATTGTGGGTGATTTTAATTCTTACCAAAAAGAAGACCCGATTGTGACATTTGAAAAAGCCGGATTTATTAATTTGGCACGGGAATATTTGGGGGTGGAGAATTGGACCACTTCCTATCGTGGTAAAGTGGGGTCATTGGATTATATTATGGCCAATAAACCGGCTGCTGAACTTGCCACGGGTGTGTCTCAATGGCACATCAATTCAGATGAAATTAGAGACTTTGGTTATCGCTTGACACCCTTGGCTGATCAGATTGAGCGACCGGATAAATTTTATCAAGCCAATCCGTTTTCATCTTCTGACCATGATCCGGTGTTGGCCGGTTTTCAACTGTCTGTGCCGGACTCCAAAGAAACCAATAATTAACCAATCAAACCAAAAGGCCGCAAATTATGCGGCCTTTTTATAATGCAAAAAATTCAGTCTTTAAACGGGTTGTAACTGTAAGCGATAATGTTGAATCGAACGGGCAAAATCTTGCAGTATTTGAATACCACTGGCTTCGGCTTGTCGGCACCATTCTTTTAAGGCCTCAATCATGTCGTCAACTGATTGGCCGCTTTTGTTCCAAATGGCTTGTAGCTCTTGCTTGTAATTAATCAATGTTTGAATGGTGTCGCTGCTGTTAAACTGAGATTGCAAAAGTTGGCCCTTGCGACGCAAATAACGGCTGTCTAAGGACAGCAGACGACTATATTTGCGCATTTTGCGGCGCATGGCTTTTGAGGCATGACTGTATTCTTGATTTAATTGCGGTTTAATGACGTCATTAATATATTTTTGTAAGACATTATATTTATGGGTCACCAATGCCTTTACTGTTTCTGTGTTGATGTCTTGTGATTGGTTGTCGATACAAAGTTCAGGAATGGTTTTCTTAATTTCACAAAGGCCCAGTTTATGCAATAAGCGAATGGTGTACCAGCCAATGTCGTGCTCACCTTTTTTATGGGCGAATTTACAGGAAGAGGGGAAGGCATGGTGATTATTGTGTAATTCTTCGCCATAAATAAAGAAAGCAAAACGGGTTAAATTTCTGGAACTGTCATCGGTATTGTAATTGCGGTAACCACTGTAGTGTCCAAGACCATTAATAACACCCGCTGCAAAGAAAGGAATCCAGGCGACTTGGATGGCAAACACCGCTAAACCAATAATCCCGAATAAAGTCACATTGACTGCAGCCAGTAACACAATACCCAAATAATGAAAACGGGTATATACATGTCGCTCCAGCCAATCATTTGGGGTGCCTTGACCATATTTATCCAATGTTTCTTGATTTTTGCGTTCAATGGTGTACAAATCCACACCATCCAGTAACACTTTTTTAATGCCATGAACCTGTGGGCTGTGTGGATCGTTTTCGGTTTCACAGTAGGCATGATGTTTACGGTGAATGGCGACCCAGTCTTTAGTCAGCATACCGGTGGTAAACCACAGCCAAAACCGATAAAAATGACCAATAACGGGATGTAATTTAATGCCACGATGAGTTTGTTCACGGTGTAGATATAAACTGACGCCGGATAAGGTGATTTGTACGGCGATTAAAGTGATGAGGGTGATTTGCCAACCGGACAGGTTAAGCAGACCCTTATCTAAAAAGTCAAGAAGCTGATACATAAATTAGGGGTTTAGTTTGTCGGATAGGCTCACTATAATGAAATATCGAAACAATAGCCAGTAAAACCAGCCATAAACGCAATGAATAAAAACAATGATTCAACAGTTATTAGGATGAACAATCTGACCTTGCAACGCCAGGGCCATTGCCTGATTAATGACATAAATTTACAACTACCGGCGTCCGGTCTGGTGGTGATATTGGGCGCCAACGGTGCCGGTAAATCCAGTCTCTTGCGGTTATTGGCTGGGGTCAGTACCGAAACTTCGGGTCAAGTTGAATTTCCTGATGATTTGCAAATAGGCTGGATGGCAGAACCGGCAAGATTTTATCGGCAGTTATCAGTTCTTGAACACCTGCGCTTACAAGCTGATTTATTGGATTTAGCGAACTCGGAACAAGCGGTACAACGGGTGCTTGATACATGGGGCCTTAAAATGGTGGAAAATCAATTAACGGACCATTTATCCTTAGGTTATCGACAACGATTGTCTTTAGCGGGTGCCTTACTGGCGCCGGTGGATGTGCTGTTATTGGATGAACCAATGAATGGTATGGATCCAGACTTGATGCAACAGTTTAAAGCCTTTTTAGCTGATTTTAAACAACATAAACTGGTCGTGATGGCGACTCATTTAATGGCAGAGGTGGGTGCATTAACTGATTGGGCGATAGTGATGCATCAGGGTCGCATACTGGCACAGCAGGACTGTCAACAACAAACCATGACCGCAGTGGCGTTGTTACAATTTTATCAACACAGCCTAACAGACTGGCAGAAAACAGAAAACCATGAACAAGCCACGATTTAGTTTTTACCATAAAGAACGTAAGAATCTATGGGGACGCAGTCGGGTGTGGCTGATTTTAGCGGTGTTGTCATTTATTATTGGCTGGTTATTTTTACATATGCTGGATCGTTATTTAGCCTTACAGCCAGAATTACTCAAGTTATCAGCGCCACCAAATTTAAGTGATGCCTTACTATTGCCATTAAGTCATAATTTAATCAAAGTGATGCTCTTGTTGTTTGCTGTTACCGCCGGTAACAGCGTGGCTCAAGAACGGCAAGAAGGCACCCTCGATTATGTGCTGCGACTGTCGCCAAGACCTTGGTACCGTTTACCCATCATGGCCAAATTTAAAAGCCATTTGTGGTTAGCGGGATTTCCCGTGTTGACACTGTTGGTGACCGCCGCACTATTGTCCATGGGAGGAAAAGTTGACTGGCTAATGGTTACGGCCATGCTCGTGGCGCTGATATTATGTTGCAGTTGGCTGATTGCATTGGCATTATGGTTGTCGTCAATGGCCAATCAAAGTGGTTTTGGGGTGTTGTTAACCTTGGTGGTTTATATGGTGATGTGGATAATGGGGGGGCAAACAGCCCTGGACGAATATGGCATTAATTGGCTGAATTTGTTATTACCTGAACAACACTTTAACTGGCTCAGTCAGGGGCAATTAAATCTCTCTTCAATATTTTATTTTGTTGGTGGTACGTGGTTCTTTATCGCAATGGCACAAAGCCAAATACAACGGTTAAAGTGGCAGCAATGAAGCTTTATGATGTTAACAAACTGTTGTTAGGCGCCTTGTTGTTATTTCTGGTGATTATAAGTGCCTTATATGGGCCGCAAATTAACCTAAAAAGTGCTTATTTTGATAACCTGGATGACACCGATGTCCAGCAGTGGTTGCAACAAGTACCGCCATTAGAGATTGAAGTGATGGCCGGTACCAATGATCCCGCTGCCGGTTATGTGGCTAATTTTCTGGCACCCTTAAATCGCTATTGGTCATCATTAACGATTCGTTACACTGACCCCACAAAATACCCCGATAAAGTCCGCGAATATGGTATCAAGGCCCGAGGCGAAATGGTTATTCATTATCTGGATGACCATTTTGTGTTGTCCAATCTTTCTTATGAAACTTTATTCAATGGCTTACAGCGACTTTTGAATCCGCCGGATGGTTGGATTGTGATGCTGGATGGCTTTGGTTCACAGTCTTTGAGTCCTGATGACTCGGATGGTTTGGGCTTGTGGTTAAGTATGGTTCAGCAATTAAATTATTCGGTGGCGGCACTCAGGTGGCAGCCAGATATGGCATTGCCGTCAGATGTCAAATTAATCATGTTGTCCAATCCAAGCCTGCCTTTACCTGACGAGGCTTTGCAATGGTTGCAACAACAGCTGCATCGCGGTGTCAGTTTATGGTGGTTAAGCAATCCGGAAAGTATGGCACAGCAGGCACAATTGTCGCTATTGTTTGATGTCTTGCCCAGTGATAAAGCGGTGACTGAAATTTCGGCATTAAATCAATACCCCGAACACCGCATCACACATCAATTCGAATACGCCACCACTTGGCGTGGCGTGATACCCTTTGCCGGTCCAGGTGAAGTGGTTTTACAGGCGGGTGAACAGGTGTTTGCTGTCACCCAAAATATCAATGAAAGCCGTTTGTTGGTGATTGGTGACAGTGATTTTATTAACAACAGTTTATTAAACAGCGGTGGCAATCAAGCCTTGTCTTTGCGGATGTTGGATTGGTTAATGCACCATGATAACCGCATTAATTTACCTGATTTAAGCGCCCAGCAAAGTGGTTTGTTTTTAAGTGCCCAGCAGGTGATTATCATGAGTGCCGTGCTCCTGTTGGGTTTTCCCTTGTTGTGGCTGTCGGGCGCTTTTTGGGTGTGGATTACAAACAGTCGTCGCCGACGACAGGAGAACAGTCACTAAAATGGACATTTCAGACATACGTACAGAATACGTTAAATATGGCTTACAACGCATTGATTTAGCAGAGAATCCACTGGATCAATTTACCACTTGGTTTAGTCAGGCTCAAGCTGCAGAGCTGGCTGAAGTCAATGCCATGTCCTTAGCCACTGCAGATGCGCAGGGTCGACCGGATGTTCGTACGGTGCTTTTAAAAATATTTGATCAGCAGGGATTTGTGTTTTTTACCAATTACAAAAGCGCTAAAGCCAAACAGTTGCAAGAAAACCCACAAGCGGCCTTATTATTTCCGTGGTTGGCTTTAGAGCGTCAAGTCCGTATCACCGGTGCAGTGGAAAAAATAAGTACTGCAGAATCACTTAAATATTTCAGTTCAAGGCCTCGCGGCTCCCAATTGGGTGCCTGG